>JABMMR010000175.1 GCA_013205525.1 Burkholderiales bacterium
CGATCGTGCAAAGGACGAAGTTTCATGGGTTCTCCTAGGGGAAACTTAAAGTGGATACAAAAAAGCACAAATGTGCAGGCTACCTGCCCAGCGGGTGCATTGTTAGCACTCGCTGAGCTAGAGTGCTAATGATAAGGCTAATTGAACGTATTTCAATAGACCGTTTGATAATTTATCAACACAATTAACCTTTGCATGTTCGGGAAATGGGTGCCCAACAGCAACAAACAAGCTGGTGCGGCAAACTGAAATGTCAATTAAATTAGAAACTTATGCCAAATTCCTCCTTAATAACTGGATTCATAGGCTTGCTGCTAAGCACCCAACTGTGGGCGAACGACGCCATCACGGGTATAGAAGTAACCCCACCCGAAATTGACTTTGACGTCATCACCAGGCTTTGGGGGTTTGTGAAAAAAACCACTGATGCGCCGCCCAACTTACCGCCGCCACCCTTGGTGCTCGATTGGCATGTGCCACCGTTTGCGCGCATGGGGTTTCAGTACCCGACGCCCCAATTTCCGGATAATCTCATGCAAATCAGTATTGCGCCGCGCACCATTGATGTTTACAGCAAAGAGATGGTGGCTTGGGGTGTCGGTCACGAGTTGGTGCACTACGCCTTCATCATGCGCGAGAACCAATGGCACTTCCGTCGCGCTACCTTTGCCGACAGCTTGAAGCACCATTGCAATTTGGAATTCAAAGCCATCACCCGAGCGATTGCCGACGAGATTTGGAACATTTACCACAGCGATACCCAGCGCGCCGCCATGTACGACGAGGTGGAGAAAAGCTGCTTTAACGAGCCCAACCAATAGCTGCCGCCGGCGGTCAACAACCTATTGCAGCAAAGTGGCGATATCAGGATGCTTGGCTTCATGGGCCATGTCCAAGGCGGTCAAGCCGCGCTCGTCTTTGAGCGATTTGTTAGCGCCTTTGGCCAGCAGCAGCTTGACCGTTTCCATATGGCCTTGACCGGCCGCCCACATCAACGGGGTGAGGGCATCTACTGGCGCGTGGTCTATGGGGGCGCCGGCCTCCAGCAGGCGCTCGGCCACCGCGCTGTGCCCCATGCCCGCCGCATAGACCAGCGCCGACTTGTGCAAACGGTCGGTGGGCTCATGCTTGGCACCCTGCTTGAGCAATAAATCCACAAAAGGCAGACTGCCCGCGTAACTGGCGGCAATCAGCGGCGTGACCTTTTCTAAAGAAGGCAAATTCACGTCTGCACCTGCTGCGATCAGCATATGGGCGATATCAATGCGGTTTTTTTCAATCGAGATGTAAAGCGATGTCTTTCCCAGTCGGTTGCGAGAATTGGGCACAGCACCACGGTCCAAGCTTTTTTTCACGGCTTCAGCGTCGGTGTTGCGAGCCGCCACAAGCAATTGCGCGTTCACGCTGGGGTTGGATTCTGCTTGTGCCCATGCCTGAGTAGCCATGCACAACCCCCCGATCAGTAAAGCCAAGCTGCTGAAATGGACTAAAAAACGGGTTGAAAGAGAGTTGTATTTGCTGGTCATCGTCATTTCCTTAGGCTGCTGGGGTCTTAAGGGGTTTCCCTAGTTAGTTATTAACCATGTACTAAACCCCCAATTTGATGAGTAAGATCAACTATGGGAAATTTTCCTAGCAACTGCATTGTGTTCACAAAGCACAAGGTTATCGCAAAAGGAGAACAGTTTTTCAAAACTGAATTTTTCCCATTTGGTTTTTCAATCATTGGCCGAAAGGCTCAAGGAGTTATCAATGCAACAAATCGGAAAGAAAATTTCCCTCACCCTGGCCAGTTTGGCCATCGGCGTGTTGACTGCGGGCGTCGCCCAAGCAGACACGCCCAAGGCAGTTTCCGTGTCTCAGTCACAACTTACGGCTGCAGACAAGGACGCTAACAACTTCCTGCACTCCAACATGAACTATGCGCAAACGCGCTATTACCCCAACAAGCAGATCAACACCGGCAACGTTAAGAACCTGCGCCCTGCATTCACTTTCCAAACTGAAGTTCTGGAATCCATGGAAACCGCGCCCATCGTTATCGATGGTGTGATGTACCTGACCACTTCTTACAACCACGTGTACGCCATCGACGCAGTCACTGGCAAGCAGTTTTGGCATTACAAACACAAAATGGGTCCCGTCACCACCTATTGCTGCGGCCCTAACAACCGTGGCGTAGCCATCATGGGCGGCCATGTGTTCATGGGCACCTTGGACGCCAAATTGGTAGCCTTGGACGCCAAGACCGGCAAGTTGGCTTGGGAAACCCAAATCGCTGACCCCGAGTTGGGCTACTCAGAAACCATGGCACCTGTGGCTGTCAATGGTCGCGTCCTGATTGGCACCAACGGTGGCGAATACGGTGTACGCGGTTTTGTGAAATCCTTTGACGCCAAAACCGGCGCTTTGCAATGGACTTTCCACACCATTCCTGAAAAAGGCCATGAAGGTGTTTGGGCTGTCAACGATGCCACCAACCGCAATATGCTGCGCGACATCAAGGCAGAAAAAGCACAGTTGGCAAAGCAAGGCGGCGATTTCTACAAAACCTTGGGTGGTGGCGTGTGGATGGCACCTGCGGTTGACCTCGAGTCCAACACCGTGTTCTTCGTGGTCGGCAATCCCTCACCCGACTTGTACGGCGCTGAGCGTCCTGGCGACAACCTCTATACCAACTCCATGGTCGCTGTGGACCTGAACACCGGTGCTCACAAATGGCACTTCCAGTACATCGCTCACGATGTATGGGACTTGGATGCTGTGTCACCAGTCATCTTGACAGATGCAAAAGGCAAAGACGGCAAGATGACCAAAGTGGCCATCCATGCCGGTAAAACCGGTCATGTCTATGTGCACGACCGTGCCACTGGCGCACTGATCCGCTTCTCTGAAGCCATGGTTCCCCAAGACGGTTTGTGGACATTGCCCACCAAAGAAGGCGCCAAGATGATGTTGGGTGCCAACGGCGGCGTGGAGTGGAGCCCCATGGCTGTCAACCCCGAAGCGCGCATGGCTTATGCAGCCAACTTGCTGCAACCCATGACTTACCACGTTGAAGCTTCCAAGTACCCCGGCGGCAAGCTGTGGTTGGGCGGTGCGTTCAAAACCATCCCCAGCGAAAAGCAAAGCGGTCGTTTGTCTGCGGTCAATATTGACACAGGCAAAGTGGCATGGAAATTTGATACCGATCAGCCTTTGATTGGTGGCGTTTTGGCCACCGCTGGCGACTTGTTGTTCAACGGTGAAGCCAATGGTTTGTTCCGCGCTTTTGATGCAAAAGACGGTAAGAAATTATGGGAATACCAGACTGGCGCCGGCGTGAATGCACCTGCTGTGTCTTATTCTGTGGGCGGCAAGCAGTATGTTGCTGTGGCTTCTGGTGGTAACAACCAAATTGATGCCAAGCGTGGCAACTCTGTGGTGGTATTCTCACTTCCCTGAATGAGTCATTAGCTCTTAGCCAAAGGCCTGTGGCGCACGCAAGTGCCCTCAGGCCTTTTTTCTCGATGATGGATGAAGGTTTATGAAAACTCTATTTACTTTGTGTGTTTCAGCAGTGTTCGCAATGATGGGCAGCGTCACTTGGGCGGCCGATGAGATACCGGCTAAAGCCGCGACGTGTTTGGCATGCCACGGTGTCAACGGTAACTCGACCATGCCTGGCGTGCCCAGTTTGGCCGCACAAAACGCCCGCTATATCTATTTGCAATTGCGCGACTACCAAGAAGGCCGGCGTGACAACCCCATGATGTCGCCCATGGCCGCAGGCCTCACACGCCCCGAGATGCAGGAGCTGGCGAATTACTTCTCCCAACAAAAACTAAGCAGCAAGGGCTTCAAAGCTGACCCGGACAAGGTTAAAAAAGGGATAGCCAAGGCTGATGAAACTCTGTGCGCTATGTGCCATTTGGGTGAGTTCAAAGGCCAAAACGAAATCCCTAAAGTGGCGGGTCAAAACTTCGATTACGTGGTGAGCATGTTGAAAGCCTTCAAAGCCAAGACACGCACCAACGACGCGGGCAATATGACCAGCGTGGCCAGCACCTTGAGTGATGAGGATATTGAAAATCTGGGGCATTACATTGCTGGGCTAAACTAATATTAATGACAACCAACTCCTTACCCAAGCCTGAGGTCTACCGCGACCCCAAGCGATGGGCATGGTGGTTTTCTTTGGGTGTTCCCGCCCTCATAGGTCTGGGGCCAGTTCTGATGTTGTGGCAAGGCGACCCCAAGATGCTGTGGTGGCCCTTGGTGTTTTTGTATTTGGCAGTGCCTTTGGCAGACGCCTTGCTTGGCGAAGAGCGCAGCAACCCGCCCGAGTCGGCGGTGGCGCAATTGGAAGCCGATGCCTATTACCGCTACATCACTTATGCGCTGGTGCCCGTACTATGGGGGGCTTTTGTATTCGCCGCTTGGTTTGTGGCCAGCCATGACTTGCCTTGGTATGCATGGATTGCCATGGTGCTCAACACCGGTGCAGTGGGCGGTTTTGGCATCAATTTGGGTCACGAGTTGGGACACAAACACAACCGTTGGGAACGATGGTTAGCGCTGGTGACCTTGGCACCTTCAGGCTACGGCCATTTCACTGTCGAGCACAACCGCGGTCACCACGCAGAAGTCGCCACACCCCACGACAGCGCATCCTCGCGAATGGGGGAATCGATTTGGCGTTTTGTCTGGCGTGAAATGCCCGGTGGCGCTGTGCGGGCTTGGCGCTATGAAGTGCAGCGCTTGCAAGCGCAGGGTCACAGCATCGGGGGCTGGCACAACCAGATCTTGCAAGGTTTGGCCATCACCGGTGCTTTGTGGCTGGTCTTGGTGCTTTGGCTGGGCTGGATGGTTTTGCCTTTTTTACTGGCTGCGTCAGTGTGGACCAATTTTCAGCTGACCTCGGCCAATTATGTGGAGCATTACGGTTTGTTGCGCCACAAGCTGGCCGACGGGCAATACGAGCGCTGTCAGCCGCGTCATTCTTGGAACAGCAACCACATCGTGTCCAACTGGATACTGTTTCATTTGCAGCGACACGCCGATCACCATGCGCATGCGGCCAGGCGCTACCAAGCCTTGCGGCATTTTGATGATGCGCCGCAGTTGCCCAGTGGTTACGCTGGCATGTTTTTGCTGGCCTACGTACCACCCTTGTGGTTTGCGGTGATGAACCCAAGGCTTATAGATGCTGTGGGGCATGACCCAGCGCGTATCAATTTCGCGCCAGGTCAGCGCGAAGCGCTGTGCCGTCAATACGGTTTTCGCCTCGCTGCACTGGACTGATTATTTCAAGCCCGCTGCGTCCTTGAGGGCTGCAGCTTTGTCGGTACGTTCCCAAGTGAAATCGGGCTCAGCACGACCAAAGTGACCATAGGCCGCCGTCTTTTCATAAATAGGACGCAGCAGGTCCAGCATTTGGATGATGCCTTTGGGACGCAAGTCGAAATGCTGCTCTACCAAAGCCGCGATTTTGTCGTCGGCTATGACGCCTGTACCGTGGGTGTTGACCGTGATGTTCATGGGCTTGGCCACACCAATGGCGTAAGCCACTTGCACCTGACACAGGGTGGCCAAACCGGCAGCCACCACATTTTTGGCCACATAGCGTGCGGCATAGGCGGCAGAGCGGTCTACCTTGGAGGGGTCTTTGCCAGAGAAGGCACCACCACCGTGGGGGCAGGCGCCGCCATAGGTGTCGACAATGATTTTTCGACCGGTTAAACCGCAGTCTCCTTGGGGACCGCCAATGACAAAACGGCCTGTGGGGTTGATCAGGTAGCGGGTGTCTTTGAGCCACTCTTTGGGCAGCACCGGCTTGATGATTTCTTCAATGACGGCTTCGGTGAAAGAGGCCTTCATTTTGGTTTGCGTCTCGGATTGGTCGGGGCTGTGTTGGGTGGACAAGACCACGGTGTCTATGCTGTGCGGTTTGCCATCCACATAACGCATGGTCACTTGGCTTTTGGCGTCGGGGCGCAAAAAAGGCAGTCGACCATCGCGGCGCAACTGCGCTTGGCGCTCGACCAAACGGTGGGCGTAATAGATGGGCGCAGGCATGAGGTCGGGGGTCTCGCGACAGGCGTAACCAAACATCAGGCCTTGGTCGCCAGCGCCAATGTTAAGGTGGTCATCCGACGCATGGTCCACGCCTTGGGCGATATCGTTGGACTGCTTGTCATAGCAGACCATGACCGCGCAACCTTTGTAGTCGATGCCGTACTCGGTGTTGTCGTAGCCAATGCGCTTGATGGTGTCGCGCGCGACCTGGATGTAGTCGACGTGCGCGTTGGTGGTTATCTCGCCCGCGAGCACGACCAGCCCGGTGTTGGTC
>JABMMR010000176.1 GCA_013205525.1 Burkholderiales bacterium
AGGCCGCAGGCTCTACAAAACGCTACAGTAGAAGCCTATGGTTTCCGCTGAAAAACTTCTTACCGCGCCAACGCAGGCCAGCAATGCCGCAGCCGCAAGCTTTGCTTTGCTGCAGGCCAAACTTGATTACATAGGCCCCGAAGGCATGGAGCAAGTTAAACGCGCCTATCGCTTTGCCGATGAGGCACACCTTGGCGTTACCCGCAGAAGCGGTGAGCCTTACATCACCCACCCGATTGCTGTGGCATTGCAGTGCACTGAATGGAAGCTCGATAGCCAAGCTTTGATGGCGGCTCTTTTGCACGATGTGATGGAAGACTGCGGTGTGACCAAGGCCGATTTGGTTGAAAAGTTTGGCGCCAATGTTGCCGAACTGGTCGACGGTTTGACCAAGCTAGACAAGCTCAACTTTGAAACGCAAGAGGAAGGCCAAGTTGAATCGTTTCGCAAAATGTTGCTCGCCATGGCGCGAGACGTGCGGGTTATTTTGGTCAAACTCGCCGACCGTACCCACAATATGCGCACCATGGAAGCCATGCCGCGTTCGCGCTGGAAGGCCATCAGCAGCGAGACCTTAGAAATTTATGCCCCAATTGCCCATCGCTTAGGCCTGAACCAAACCTACCGCGAATTGCAAGACTTGGCGTTTCGCCACCTGCGCCCATGGCGTTACCAGGTGTTGGAAAAAGCGGTGATGAAAGCCCGCAGTCGCCGCCGTGATTTGCTGCAAAAACTGCAACGCGATGTCGAAGGTACTTTCAAAAACGCCAAGTTACCTATTCATATTTTTGGTCGAGAAAAAACACTGTTCTCCATCTACCAAAAAATGGACCAAAAGCATTTAAGTTTTGCGCAAGTCACTGACATCTACGGCATGCGTATCTTGATGCCCAACTTGGTCGACTGCTACACCGGCCTAGGCATACTGCATCAACTCTATAAGCCCGTTCCTGGCAAGTTCAAAGACCATATTGCGATTGCCAAGGTCAATGGTTACCAGTCCTTGCACACCACCTTGGTGGGCCCTGCAGGCATCAATGTGGAATTCCAATTACGCACCGAAGCCATGCACGTGATTGCAGAGTCGGGTGTGGCCGCGCACTGGATGTACAAGAGCAGCGACCCCGGCCATGAACGTGCTGAGCGTTTGGGTACGCAATGGCTGCAGTCCTTGCTAGACATTCAAGACGAAACTCGCGACGCTGCTGAGTTTTGGGACCATGTCAAAGTCGATTTGTTCCCTGACGCGGTGTATGTCTTCACCCCCAAAAGCCACATCATGGCTTTGCCCAGAGGCGCGACTGTTGTCGACTTTGCCTATGCAGTTCATACCAATGTGGGCGAGCACACCTTGGGCGCCAATGTGAATGGCCAGCCTGTGTCATTGCGCAGCGAACTTAGCAACGGCGATGTGGTTGAAATCATCACCGCCACAGACACCACGCCCAATCCGGCTTGGCTGGGTTTTGTCAAAACCGGGCGTGCGCGTTCCAAAATTCGCCACTACTTCAAAACCCGCGCTCAGTCAGAGTCCAAAGATTTGGGTGAAAAATTATTGCTGCAAGGATTGCGCGCAGAAGGCTTTGCACAACTTCCAGCCACCGATCAAGCCCATAAAACTTTGTGGGAGAAGTTGTTGCGTTTTACCGGCAGCAAAAATCTTGACGAATTGCTGACCGACATTGGCTTGGGTAAGCGAGTCGCTTCTATTGTGGCCAAACGCTTGGTGAAGTTGCTGGGAGATTTAGGCGAGCGCCCTGACCCTTTGCTGTTGAGTATGGAGCGTTTCACCGCACACGAAACATTCTCTCAAGGCAGTGTGGTGGTGGACGGCAGCGACAATGCCTCGGTGCAGTACGCCCTGTGTTGCCACCCCTTGCCTGGCGACCCCATCTTGGGCTACTTGGGTCACGGCGAAGGCTTGGTGATTCATTTAGAGAGCTGTCAGGTTGCGCAACGCCTTAAAACCAAGGACAGCGAGCGCTTCATCGCGGTTGAATGGTCAGATGAAACTGTACGCAGTTTTGAAGCAAGTATTGTGGTGACCGTGCTCAACGGCAAAGGTGTGTTGGCAAGCGTCGCTGCGGCCATCACCTCGGCTGAAGCCGACATTAAGTTGGTCAGCATGGTTGATGAGGTCAGCGGCAAGGAAGCCACTGATTTGCGCTTCTTAATTGCAGTGCAAGACTTTACGCACCTGCAATCGGTGCTTTCCAGTTTGCAGCGCTTACCTGCTGTCAGCAAAGCCAGTCGGGCTTTTTCGCAACGCGCGCAGTCCTGAAAAGCGACGGGGCTATCAACGCTGTTGTGAAGCAGGTGCGGGATAAACCACTTTCATAACTTCTATTTCCAACCACCCCTTGGGAGTTTGGAGTTTGACCACATCACCCACATGCGATTTAAGCAAAGCTTGGGCAATCGGTGAGACCCAACTGACCTGTGCATTCAAGCTGTCAGCCTCATCGATACCCAAAATAGTGATGGTGTTAGCGCTGCCCTCTTGGTCTTCATAGCTGACAGTAGCGCCAAAAAAAACCTGATCGCGCCCATGGTGCAGACAAGGGTCAGACACCACAGCCAGCTCTAGCCTTTTGGTTAAGAAACGAATGCGCCTGTCAATTTCTCGCAAACGTTTTTTGCCATAAATATAGTCACCGTTTTCAGACCTGTCGCCATTGCTGGCCGCCCAGTGCACGATTTCCACCACTTTGGGACGCGCGTCGTCAATCAGGCTGAACAACTCTTCTCTCATGCGGGCATAGCCCAGTGGAGTGATGTAGTTTTTGCTGCCGCTGGGCAAAGCAGGAGAAGCATCTTCGTCTTCATCGCCTTGGTCGCCTTGGTCGGATTTGCGGGTAAAGGCTTTACTCATATATATAAATGGTGCGGCTGGCAGGATTCGAACCCACGACCCCTTGGTTCGTAGCCAAGTACTCTATCCAACTGAGCTACAGCCGCACTGGACAAAGATCATAACATGCACCAACCATGGCCTAAGGTCATTTTGAACCCTCACTTGCATCGAGACTCTCTTTGGATTTGGCTTTTTTATGCCGCCCATACAAATCAAATGCGTGCACCACACCCGCTAAAAACAGACAGGCAAGTGAAATAACAGATATGGAATCTATGGCTGTGAAACGAAAACCCAAGACCAGAAAAAACCCGGGTGCCAGAGCAAAACTCAGATCCCCTAAATTCAAGCCTGTTGGGTGCCGCTTGAAATAAAAATAAAGGCAGACCCATTCCAACAGAAAGAACACAATCACCAAATCGAGTACCCAAACAGGTAGTGCGTAATTCATCAGCGAACTACCTAAGTGCAGAAAAATCAGCTGTTGTGGTCAACAAGAATCACTATGGTGACGAGCACCGCTGCAATGGCTGAAAAGAGCGCAATACCAACGGCGTAGTAAATTGCAGCTTTATTTTTGATTTGAGCAACGATAGATTTGTTCATAAAATTATTTCATCAAGAATTAGTGGTGGGCCCACCTGGACTCGAACCAGGGACCAAAGGATTATGAGTCCTCTGCTCTAACCAACTGAGCTATAGGCCCTTTAACCCCATTGTATTCAGTAAATAGACCACCACTTTTGCTTTACCCAGGGCTTGCAAACAAAGCTGATTGTTTTTTGCCCAGACTGAACAGAGGACATTTGCAAGCTTGCATCTGCTGGTCGAAAAATAAACTGCAGTTGCTCTGTAAGAGACGCAACGCCGTTGGATAGATTGCCCATTTCACGCACAAAAGGAACGATGTCTAAGCTGACTTGCTGCGCCGAAAAAGTGGCTTGTAACTGCGCACGCATTTGCTTCTTAGCGTCTGTGCCCTGCAGCCACAGGGTCATACTGGGCTCGCCTGCTTTGGCGCACTGAGGGGTATCTATGGGCCAAACCACACATATTTCTTGCTCACTCAGGCGCACTATTTGCTGTTTATACCTATTGATTGTGCTTTCTTGCGAATAGCTTTCACAAAAAAACTCTTGGCCCGAAGGTGGCGAGCAAGCCAGCAAAAAACATATGGACAGACAAAGAAAACTTGACCTGGCACTCACAGCACTAGAACCAAGGTTTTTCACACTGGCCTGAAAAAACAGCAGATAACTTCATTTGACCCATCTCGCCATCGATAAAGCGCAGCCCCGAAGAGTGGGTAT
>JABMMR010000177.1 GCA_013205525.1 Burkholderiales bacterium
CAGGGGGCCTGCTGGCCTTGCTGCTGGTGGTCTTAGGCGCGGTAGGTGCTTATTTGATGCGCGCGCAACCACAACATGAGGGCAGTTTGCGTCTGCAAGGTCTGAAGTCCACGGTCAAAGTCACGCGGGACGGTGCTGAAGTGGTGCATATCGTGGGCGAGTCGATGGCGGACACGGCTTTTGCACTGGGCTTCACCCATGCCCAAGAGCGGGGTTGGCAACTTGAGTTCAACCGCCGCATCATGCATGGTGAATTGGCGGAAATTTTGGGCGAAGCCGCCTTACCAGTGGACAAACTTCTTCGCACACTGGGCATTTATCAAGCCGCGCAAAAGCAATATGCCGGCTATCCCGAAGACGTGAAGACCAGTCTGCAGGCTTACAGCAAAGGCATTCAAGCCTTTTACGCCTCTGGCAGTCAAACGTTGTCCCCCGAATTTTTGTTATTGGGCACCAAACCCGGCGGGCGCAGTGGGGTGGCTTGGGAGCCTACGGACAGCGTGGGTTGGGCTTTGATGATGGCTCTCGACTTAGGCGGTAACTGGGGTCAAGAAATATCCAGATTGAGCGTGGCCAAAGTCATGGAGACCTCACGCTTATGGGAGCTTTACCCGGGCTATCCCGGCGAAGCACCGGCCACCCAAGTCGATTTGGCCAAGTTTTACAAAGACTTGGGTGTTTACAGCGCCAACCCCAGCAGCACCAGCAGTGCCCGTGACGCTTCTTCCCATAAGCTGGCAAGTTTGTCTTTGCCCTTTTTGGGTGAACCCGGCTTGGTTGAAGGCAAGGGCAGCAACAACTGGGTGATTTCTGGTGATCGCACCGCGTCGGGCAAGCCTTTGCTTGCCAATGACCCACATCTCGGCTTGGGCACACCCGCCATCTGGTTTTATGCGCATTTGCAGTCCCCCGAACAAAACGTGATTGGCGCGACTTTGCCAGGTATGCCCTTGGTGGTGCTGGGTCACAACAGCCATGTGGCTTGGGGTTTCACCAACACCGGCCCCGATGTGCAAGACCTGTATTTGGAAAAAATCGACCCGGCCAACCCACGTCAATACCAAACACCCGAGGGTTGGAAGGCTTTTGAGACGCGCAAAGAAATTATTCGTGTCAAAGGCAAGGCTGATGTGGTCCACACCGTGCGCAGCACGCGTCATGGTCCCGTGTTGAGTGATGCGCAAAGTGCGCATGCAGACATTATTGATACAAGCAAATTTGTTTTGGCTCTGCGTTGGTCGGCACTTGATAAAGACAACCACAGCTTGGTCGCGGGTATGCGAGGCAGCCAAGCCAAGACGGTGAAAGAATTTTTACTGGCGTTCAATGATTACCACTCGCCCATGCAAAACGTGGTGGTGGCTGATGACCAAGGCAGCATTGCCTACAAAGCTTTGGGCAAGGTGCCGCTTCGCAAGCCCGAAAATGATTTGATGGGCATGGCACCAGCCCCTGGCTGGGAAGAAAAATACGACTGGGCAGGCTGGTTGCCCATGTCCCAAACCCCTGAAGACCAAGGCCCAAAGGGTTGGATTGCCACTGCCAACCAACGCATCACCCCCGAAAACTACCCGCATTTTTTGGGTCAAGACTGGGTGGCTCCTCACCGCATGCAGCGCATCACCCAACTTATCGAAGAAAAGCCCACGCACGACATAGACAGCATGAAATCCATGCAAAACGATGTGCTGTCTTTATCAACTCAGCGTCTTTTGCCTCATCTTTTGGCAGCAACATCAAGCCATGCCTTGGCACCAGCGGCCATGAAAGCTTTGCAAGGCTTTGATTCTCAAATGAAAACTGATGCTGCTGCGCCTTTGATCTTTGCCTACTGGGCTGACGAGCTCACCCGAGCCTTGATTGAACCCAAAATGGGTAAAGAGCTGTTTCAAAACCAGTATGGCAAACGTCATTTCCGAAGCTTTTTGGAAGCGACCATGGACAAGCCAGACCCTTGGTGGTGCGGATCCCCAACTTGTGAGCAGCAGTCCAGTGAGGCTTTTACCCGCGCATTAACTCGGTTAGCCAAAGACCATGGCAAGGATGTGGCTCAATGGCATTGGGGCAAGGCTCACATGGCGATCAGCAGCCACAGACCGCTTGGCAAATCTGCTTTTTTGTCTAAATGGTTTGATGTGGTCGTGCCCAGTCCCGGCGACCCGTTCACGGTCAATGTGGGAACCTATTGGCTGAATGAATCGGTGCAACCTTTTGCCAGCCGCCATGCGCCATCGATGCGAGCCATTTATGACCTAAGCGATTTGCAAAACTCTTTGTTTGTTTACCAAACCGGTCAATCCGGCGTGATCGGGTCTGACCATTACAACGACATGGCACAAGAATGGGCTGAAGGCCAATACAGACCGCTGCAAATGCGGCCAAGCACCCAAAACAGTCTTTTGACTTTACGGCCTTGATATGTTTTTAATTTCATACTATGTATATTATGTTAACCGAAAGATATATGACCATGCGCTTTTCTAAAAACCTCATTACTCTGATGCTATTGGGCTTTTCCGCTTTCTATGCACAAGCCCAAGACGATGAACTTCTCAAGCAAAGCCGAAACCTCAGTCTGTCCATGCTGAAAGAACTGGGTGCCAAGCTACAGTCTTCCATGGCTGAAGGCGGCGCAATCAACGCTATAGGTGTTTGTCATTTACAAGCGCCTGAAATCGCCAACCGTGTATCAACCGAGAACCAGGTCATTGTGAGCCGTGTAGGCACGCGGACTCGCAACCCTGTCATGGGTGTTCCCAATGCTTGGCAAGCCAAGGCTTTGGCGCAGTTTGAAGCCGGTTTAGCGCGTGGCGACAAGCCAGCCGATATGGAGTATTCCGAAACCGTCACTAAACCCGACGGAGGCAAGGAATTTCATTTTGCTAAGCCCGTTCTGATGCAACCCATGTGCTTGGCCTGTCACGGCAATTCAGACCAAATCAACCCTGAAGTCAAAGCCAAGCTCAGCGAGCTTTACCCCAATGACAAAGCCATCAATTACCAAGCGGGTCAGTTACGCGGCGCGGTGGTTCTGACGCGCCAAACAAAATAACTTATGGTGATTTTGGCGGGTATTTGATGCGCCAAGCCACTTCAAAAGCCTCTATATATTGAACACTCTCAGGCTTGTTGGCTTGACGGGCAAATACCAAAGCGGTCAAACCCAGCTGGTTTTTAATGCGCGGGTCGGCACCCTCTTCTAAAAGCAATTTGGTCGCCATGGGGGTGCCATAGTGCGCCGCCATCATCAGCGGGGTTGTGCCATTGGGCGACTCGGCGTCTAAATAAGCATGGTTTTCAATCAACAATCGCATGATCTCGATGTTTCCCTTGGTGGCTGCGTAATGCAGCGGCGTCCAGCCTGGCTGGTTCACATCAGCGCCTTTATCTATGAGTTTTTTAGTCCAATCTAATTGGTTGGTGATGACTGCCAACATCAAAGGCGTTTCGCGTTGTGGGTTTTGGATGCTTAAATTGGTGGTTTTCCAGCCTATCAGCACTTCAGCCACCTTGTTGGATGACTTTTGCATCGCCAGCATCAAAGCCGGTTGCCCTTGTGGGCTGGGGCTGTTGGGGTCAAACCCACGTTGAAGCAAGGCCAAAACCACGCTGTCTTGGTCGAGTTCTATGGCTTTGAAAAAATCCTCATAGGAGCCCGCCTTAACTGAAAAAAATCCAATTAAAACATATAGAATTATAGTTAACTTAAAGTAATACTTCAACTTAAAACCCCTTTAAAGAGGCGATCAAAATTGTCTGAAGTCTGGCGTCCGACCTCCTCATCGCTCAAGCCTCTCAGACTGGCGATCTGCTTGGCGACCCATGGCACATAAGAGGGGTTGTTGGTTTTGCCTCGATGGGGCACTGGTGCCAAATAGGGGCTGTCTGTTTCTATCAATATGCGCTCAAGCGGCATCCAAGCCGCGATATCGCGCAAATCTTGGGCATTTTTAAACGTCAATATGCCTGAAAAAGAGATGTAAAACCCCAAATCCAGTGCGGCACGCGCCACCTCGGCGGTTTCGGTAAAGCAGTGAAACACGCCGCCCACCGCCTTGGCTCCCCCATCTTCGCCCTCTTCTTTCAAAATGGCCAATGTGTCAGCACTGGCGCTTCGGGTGTGAATCACCAAGGGCAGGGAAAGGCTTTGGGCGCATCGGATATGACGGCGAAAGCGCTCACGCTGCCACGCCATATCGTCCATACTGCGTTCGCCCAAGCGGTAATAGTCTAGGCCGGTTTCCCCAATGCCCACCACTTTGGGCTGACGCCCCATATGCAGCAAATCGTCCAAGGTAGGCTCTTGAACGCCCTCTTCGTCAGGGTGCACACCAGCGGTACACCAAAAATTGTCGTGTGCGACAGCCATGGCGTTGACATTGGCAAAAGTTTCCATACGGGTGCTGATGAGCAATGCGCGGGACACCAAAGCCTCCTGCATGGCTTGGCGAATATCACCTAAGTTGGCTTGAAGTTCAGGAAAATTGAGGTGGCAATGGGAATCGGTATACATAGGGAGAGGCTCAGGCGGTCATCGCTCTTTGGGCTCGGCTGACAAAGGCCTGCAGCAGCAAACCGGCATTGAATGTGTGGTCTATGCTTGGCGCGCTGTCCATTAACTCTCTGGACCATTGGCTGAGTGTGTTGAAGTTTTTAGCTGCGGGGAGATCGGCAACTTCAAAATACCTGGGCAAGCCGCCGCAGGCCAAGGCTTGCATGTCATGACAAAGCTTTTGCAACACTGATAACACCATGGCGGGCGTTGCCTCACCGAGAAGACCCGCCTCGCCGCGCAGCAGCAACTTGGGCAAGCTTGCCCAGTCTTTGGCTTTCATACCTTCATTGAAATAGACCAAGGCATCGTGCGCCCGACCACCCGCCGCACGCAGCAACACAGCAGCGTCTGGGCCCGGCAAACCTTGTTCACTCAGCCATGCCAGCGCAGAACCGGCATCGGGCCAACGCAAGGTGTAGACCAAGCAACGGCTGCGGATGGTGGGCAGCAGTGCATCCGCAGCGGCGGTAGCAAGAATGAAGCGGGTGTCGGCTGGCGGCTCTTCCAAGGTTTTAAGCAAAGTATGGGCTGTGACGGTGTTCATTTGCTCGGCGGGGTAAATCATCACCACTTTGCCGCGCTCGCCCGAGCGCGTCAGATGGCAAAACTCCAGCATCTCGCGAAGAGAATCCACCCGAATCTCGCGGCTGGGCTTACGCTTTTTGTCATCAATCTCTTTTTGCGCCTTTTCGCTCAAAGGCCATGCTCTTTCAATCATTTCGGTCTCGGGCATCAGCATCCTGAAGTCGGCATGCACCCGCACAGCTGTGCCGTGACAACTGGCGCACTTACCGCAAGCGCCTTGCGGCGTGGGTGCTTGGCACAGCCAGCTTTGTGCCAAAGCCAAGGCCAAGTCATACTGCCCCAGACCCGTGGAGCCTTGAATCAACCACGCGTGCCCTGGACGGGTCAGCAGGTTTTCCAAGGAAGCTTGTAACCAAGGGGCCAAGGTAATCAAGGTTTGCTCTCCAAATGAAGGCGCTCTTTGAGCACCCGCATAAGCTGAGCTCGCACTTGCTCTTGGGTGACCGAGGCATCGATACAGGCAAATCGTTGAGGGTCGGCTTGCAAGCGATTCACATAGCCTTGGTGAACTCGGGCAAAAAAATCAGTTGGCTGTGCTTCAAAACGATCGGGTAAACGGGCCTTGCCCAGGCG
>JABMMR010000178.1 GCA_013205525.1 Burkholderiales bacterium
CCTTACCGGCGCAGCCTGACCTTCATTTATGCCCGCCTCGCGGCCTCACTGCTGCACCTTAGCGGCAAACAAGCCGCGCGCCACGCACTGCCACCGCAAAACCCCTATCCAGACGCAGCCAGCCTGCTGGCCGATTTACGCACCTTGGATGAAGCTTTAAGCGCTCAGCATGCCCAAGCTTTGGCTGTGCCGCGCTTGCGCCCACTCATGCGCGCGGTGCAGGTGTTTGGTTTTCATTTGGCCACGGTCGATTTACGCCAAAGCTCGGACCAACACGAACTGGTGGTGGCCGAGTTGCTGAAGGTGGCAGGCATACAAGCGCATTACGCCAAGCTCATGGAAGAAGAGCGACAAAGCCTGTTGCTGCAAGTCTTGAATGACCCGCGGCCCTTGCGCATTCCCAGCCACAGTTACAGCCCGCACAGTCAGTCCGAGTTGCGGATTTTTGAAACCGCACGTCAGGTGCGCCGCGACTTTGGCAGCGACGCCATTCGCCACGCCATCATCAGCCACACCGAGAGCGTGAGCGATGTATTGGAAGTGCTGGTGTTGCAAAAAGAAGCCGGCTTGCTGCACGGCACTTTGAATACCGAAGCCCGCGCCGAATTGATTGTCACGCCGCTGTTTGAAACGATTGAAGACCTGCAACAAGCGCCGCACATCATGCGCGGCTATTACGCCTTGGCAGGCGTGGCCGAGATGGTCAAACGCAGCAGCGGCGAGCAAGACATCATGCTGGGCTACTCCGACAGCAACAAAGACGGCGGTATCTTCACCAGCAATTGGTCGCTCTACCAAGCTGAGTTGGCTTTGGTGAATGTGTTCCAAAGCTTGGAGGCGCAACACGGTATCACCCTGCGTTTGTTCCACGGGCGCGGCGGCACCGTGGGTCGCGGCGGTGGCCCCAGCTATGACGCGATTCTGGCCCAGCCCCCTGGAACGGTGCGCGGGCAAATCCGGCTCACCGAGCAGGGCGAAGTGATTAACTCCAAATACGCCAACCCCGCTTTGGGGCGGCGCAACTTGGAAACCTTGGTGGCCGCCACGCTTGAGGCGAGCTTGTTGCAAACCCAAAAGGCCGCGCCGCGCAGCTTTATTTTGGCAGCGCAAAGTTTGTCAGAGCACAGTTTCAAGGCTTACCGGCATTTGGTCTACGACACGCCGGGTTTCACCGACTACTTTTTTGAAGCCACGCCGCTGCGCGAAATTGCCGCGCTCAATATTGGCTCCCGACCCGCCTCGCGCAAAGCCTCGCAAAGCATCGAAGACCTGCGCGCCATTCCTTGGGGCTTCAGCTGGGGACAATGTCGTCTTGCCTTGCCCGGCTGGCTGGGTTTTGGTTCAGCCGTGCAGCAGTTTGTAGACCACCACCCTACGCTCAGCCGCGCCCAAGCGCTGACGCTTTTGCGGCGCATGGACAAGCAGTGGCCGTTTTTTCGCACCCTGCTCTCCAATATCGACATGGTGATGGCCAAAAGTGATTTGGCGCTGGCCTCGCGTTACGCCGAGTTGGTGAGCGATGTGCGCTTGCGTAAAAAGATTTTCAAAGCGATTGAAGCCGAGTGGCAGCTGACCGCGCAGGCCTTGCAACTCATCACCGGTTCTAAGCAACGCTTGGCCAACAACGCCTCGTTGGCGCGCTCCATCAAGCACCGCTTTCCCTACATTGACCCGCTGCACCATTTGCAAGTTGAATTGATTCGTCGCCACCGCGCTGGCATCACCAACGAGCGGGCGCAGCGCGGCATCCACCTATCGATCAACGGCATTGCGGCGGGTTTAAGGAATACCGGCTGATGAACATCCCGTTATTGCAAGCGGGCTTGCGCAGCAAGGAAGAACGGTTATGGTTTGCTTACGGGTGCAGCAACCGGCGTGGTTTCTTCAGGTACATGAATTGCTTCTGCACCATGTTTTTCACCGCCCATATCGATGTTGCCGCCCGCTTTGAAAATCACAAACAGTGACAAAGCCGCAAACGCTATGAATCCCAATGCAATTTTCCACATACCCGTTGTCTCCTATATAAATGGTTTCCCAGATGAGGGGTCTTGGGAGAATTTATCACTGCAGGCCTGTGGGCTGGCTTACAAGCCAAAGTCCACACCTAAAATGCCCCCATGACATCCTCCAACTCGCTAGACCGCAAATCCGAGGCTTGGTCTGCCCTTTTTTCTGAACCCATGAGCGAATTGGTGCAGCGCTACACGGCCAGCGTGTTTTTCGACCAGCGCCTGTGGCGCGCCGACATACAAGGCAGCTTGGCGCACGCCGAGATGCTGCAAGCCCAAGGCATCATCAGCGCCCAAGACTGGGCAGACATCCAACGCGGCTTGGCGCAAATCAGCCAAGACATTGAGGCCGGCCAGTTTGAATGGAAGCTCGAGTTGGAAGACGTGCACCTTAATATAGAAGCGCGTCTGACCCAACTGGTGGGCGACGCGGGCAAGCGCCTGCACACCGGGCGCAGCCGCAACGACCAAGTGGCTACCGATGTGCGACTGTGGTTGCGAGGTGAAATTGACGCCATTGGCGAGCTGTTGAAAAACCTGCAACGCGCTTTGGTAGATGTAGCGGCCCAACACACCTATACGGTCATGCCCGGCTTCACGCATTTGCAAGTGGCCCAACCCATCAGCTTTGCTCACCACCTGTTGGCTTATGTGGAGATGCTTTCTCGCGACGAAGAGCGCATGGGCGAAATTCGTGCCCGCGCCAACCGCTTGCCCTTGGGCTCGGCGGCGCTGGCTGGCACCACCTACCCGCTGGACCGTGCACGCGTGGCGCGAAATTTGGGCATGGTCAATGCACAAGGCGAGGCACAGTTGTGCCAAAACAGCTTGGACGCAGTGAGCGACCGCGACTTTGCCATCGAGTTCACGTCTGCCGCCACACTTTGTATGGTGCACATCAGCCGCTTGTCTGAAGAACTCATCATTTGGATGAGCCAAAACTTTGGCTTCATCCAAATTGCCGACCGCTTCACCACCGGCTCTTCCATCATGCCGCAGAAAAAAAACCCCGATGTGCCCGAGCTGGCCAGAGGCAAAACCGGCCGAGTGGTGGGTCACCTGATGGGCCTCATCACCCTGATGAAAGGCCAAGCACTGGCCTACAACAAAGACAACCAAGAAGACAAAGAGCCGCTGTTCGACACGGTAGACACCTTGAAAGACACGCTGCGCATCTTTGCCGAGATGGTGGGTGGACAAATTAACCCGACCACAGGTGCCAAAGAAGGCGGCATCAAAGTGAACGCCGCGGCCATGGAAGCGGCGCTGAAAAAAGGCTTTGCCACCGCCACCGATTTGGCCGACTACTTGGTGAAAAAAGGTTTGCCTTTTCGCGACGCTCACGAGACCGTGGCGCACGCGGTCAAAGCTGCTTCCAGCCACAACTGTGATTTATCCGAGTTGCCTTTGAAGGTGCTGCAAGGTTTTCATGCCTCTATAGAGAAAGATGTTTACGACGCTTTAAGCCTGCAAGGCTCTTTGAACGCCCGCAACACCGTGGGCGGCACCGCTCCAGCGCAGGTGAAAGCGCAAATAGCAAGACACCAACAACGGCTGGCTTGAGTAAAGCCCCCGCGCCAGTGCCCGGTGTGTTCCCTTGGGCCAAGTAAATCGGCCACTTAGCTGCTGGCTCACATCTATTTCCTTATCGGTTTTCGCAATCGCTTGGTGGTTTTAATGGATTGAGCCATGGCTTACTCCAGTCTCAGCCGCAATGCGCGTGTCGTGGCCGGAACACTGTATAAAAAAGAACATGTAAGCGAAAGTTAATCCTTTTGTCACTAGAATGAGTCTTATATAAGAGATAAAACCTCAACCTCTTCAGGAGACAAAAATGACTTTGCCCGCCACATCTGTTC
>JABMMR010000179.1 GCA_013205525.1 Burkholderiales bacterium
GGCCGCCAGTTGGTGTTGCTCAACATCGACGAGGTGATTCGCATCATCCGCCACAGCGATGAGCCCAAGCCCGCCCTGATAGAGCGCTTCAAACTCTCCGAGCGCCAAGCCGACGATATTTTGGATATTCGCTTGCGCCAATTGGCGCGATTGGAAGCCATCAAGATCGAGCAAGAGCTCAAAGAGTTGCGCGAAGAGCAGGGCCGTTTGGAAGATATTTTGGGCAGCGCCACCTCCTTGCGCCGCTTGATGGTCAAAGAAATCGAAGCCGACGCCAAAACCTTTGCCGATGCACGCCGCACGCTGATTCAGGCTGAGAAAAAAGCTGTGGCTGAAGTCAAGGTGATTGACGAACCTGTCACTGTGGTGGTCTCTGCCAAAGGCTGGGTGCGTGCGCGCACCGGCCACGGCCATGACCCGCTGGGCTTTGCTTTCAAGGCCGGCGACGAGCTGTACGATACCTTTGAGTGCCGCACCGTGGATCAATTCATTGCCTTTGGCTCCAACGGCCGTGTGTATTCCGTGCCCATAGCGGCCTTGCCTGGCGCGCGTGGTGACGGCCAGCCGGTGACAACCTTGGTCGATGTGGAAGCCGGCACCCAGTTGGTGCATTACTTTGCGGGCCCAGGCACGCTCACTCTGCTGCTCAGTGGCTCGGGTGGCTATGGCTTTGTGTGCTGCATCGATAACTTAATTTCCCGCAACAAAGGCGGCAAGGCTTTCATCAGCTTGGGCGAGGGCGAAGCCGTGTGCTGCCCGTCCTTGGTGGGCGGCGGTAACGGCGAAACCCCTTTGCCCATTGCCACCCACGTGGCTTGTGCCTCTACCGGTGGGCGCATCTTGACCTTTGCCATCTCAGAGCTTAAAGCTATGGAAAAAGGCGGGCGCGGCTTGATGTTGATCGACTTGGAAGACAAAGACAGCTTGGCCGGTGCAGCGGCCTATACCCGCAGTGTGTGCATTGTGGGCATAGGGCGTGGCGGCAAAGACCGTGAGGAAACATTGGAAATCAGAAGTCTGAACAATGCACGGGCAGCCAGAGCCCGAAAAGGTAAAACAGCAGACTTGGGCTTCAAGCCTACGGCTGTTTTGCGGGTTGAATAAAACACTTTGTATTGAGAAAGTAGCAGCAGTATGTTGAAACAATGCTCAGTGATGCTGTGGTCTTTGGCGGTTGTTGCGGCCACTGGCACGGGCTACCTGCATGGCCAAGTCGCTCCCAGCAAGGCCAGTGAACCCCGACCGGCCATGACCGTCACGGTGACGCGCAGCCAAAGCCAAAATTTGTCGCAGCGCTTGAGCGCCAACGGTACGGTCGCCGCGTGGCAAGAGGCCAGTATTGGCGCAGAAATCGGCGGCTTGCGTCTCACCGAGGTTCGCGTTAATGTGGGCGACCAAGTCAAGGCCGGACAGGTGTTGGCGGTGTTCGCTACAGAAAATGTGTTGGCTGAAATTAACCAAACCAAAGCCGCTTTGAATGAAGCCAAAGCGGTGGCTGCTGAAGCCCAAGCCAATGCCGACCGTGCACGCGCCCTGCAACCCAGTGGCGTGATCAGCGCCCAACAATTCAACCAAAGTTTGACCGCTGAAGCCACCGCCAAAGCCCGTGTCGAGTCGGCCATGGCGAATATGGCGGTGCATGAATTGCGCTTGCGCCAAACCCAAGTCAAAGCCCCCGACAACGGTGTGATCTCGGCTCGCAGTGCCAGCGTGGGCGCTGTGTTGGGCCTTGGCACCGAGCTGTTCCGATTGGTGCGCGGCAACCGCTTGGAGTGGCGCGCAGAGATGGTGTCCTCGGAGTTGTTTCAAATCAAACCCGGTCAAAAAGTCAATATACAAGGTGCGGGTTCTGCACAGATCTTGGCTACCGTGCGCATGGTGGCACCCACCGTGGATGGGCAAAATCGTACCGGCACGGTGTTTGTTGATTTGCCCTCAAACGCCAATCAATCGCTCAAGCCTGGCATGTATGCACGCGGTGAGTTTGAGTTTGGTGCGTCGGCTGCCGCCTTGGTGCCGCAACAGTCGGTGGTGATTCGCGATGGTTTTTCTCAGGTCTTTGTGGTGCAAGCCGACCAACGGGTCAAGCTCTACAAAGTTAATTTAGGTCGTCGCCAAGGCGAGTGGCTGGAGGTGACTTCGGGTTTGCCCACAGACGCCCAAGTGGTGGTCAAAGGGGCGGGCTTTTTAACCTCCGGGGACTTGGTTAAGGTGGTCTCAGAAACCTCCCCCAGCACAACCCCTGCAGCGGCCAAGCCATGAACGTCTCCGCTTGGTCTATTCGCAACCCCGTGCCGTCGGTGGTGTTGTTTGTGTTGCTGACGTTTGCTGGTTTGCTGTCCTTCAACCATATGAAGGTGCAGAACTTCCCCGACCTGGATTTGCCCACCATTGTGATTACCGTCGCTTTGCCCGGTGCAGCGCCGGTACAAATGGAGACCGAGGTCGCGCGAAAAATCGAAAACGCGGTGGTGTCGGTGTCAGGCTTAAAAAATTTATACACCAAAATTCAAGACGGCACGGTACTTATTTCCTGCGAATTTCGTATTGAAAAGTCGGTGCAAGAAGCCTTGGACGAAGTGCGCTCGGCGGTCAATGGGGTGCGCAGCGATTTACCCCCCGATTTGCTCGACCCCGTGGTGCGCAAGCTGGAGTTCACGGGCGGGCCGGTACTGGCTTTCACGATTGAAGCCAAAGACTTGGATGCCGAGGGTTTGAGTTGGTTTGTCGATCAAACCGTCACCCGTCGCTTGCTCGCTGTCAAAGGTGTGGGCGCTGTCACCCGTGTGGGTGGTGTCAATCGACAAGTTGAAATTGCATTAGACCCTTTGCGCTTGCAAGCTTTGCATTTGACCGTGGCCGATGTGTCTAGACAACTGCGCCAAGTGCAAGGAGAAACCTCGGGCGGGCGCACCGATTTGGGGGGCTTTGAGCAGTCTATGCGCACCTTGGCCAATGTGGGCTCTGCGGCTGAATTGGCTGACATTGAGTTGGCTGTGGGTAACGGCAGACGCATACGTTTGCGCGATATAGCCAGTGTTAAAGACACAGTGGCAGAGCAGCGTTCGTCTGCTTTTTTGAATGGCAAACCGGTGGTCGGTTTTGAGGTGGCGCGCAGTCGCGGCACCAGCGAGGTGGAGGTGGGTGAGGCGGTCTTTAAAGCCTTGGCGCAATTGCAGCAAGCCCATCCTGGCACCGCTTTCACCACGGCTTTTGACTTTGTCACCCCTGTCAAAGAGGAGTACCAAGCTTCCTTGATTTTGCTCTACGAGGGCGCTTTGTTGGCGGTGTTGGTGGTGTGGTTGTTCCTGCGCAATGTCAGAGCCACCTTTGTGACTGCGGTGGCATTGCCGCTGTCAGTCATTCCGGCATTCATCGCCATGGACTACTTGGGCTTTTCTATCAACGTCATCACCTTGTTGGCGCTGTCCTTGGTGGTGGGTATTTTGGTCGACGACGCCATCGTCGAGGTGGAGAACATCGAGCGCCACCTCTATATGGGCAAGACCCCGTTTCAAGCGGCGATGGAAGCCGCCGACGAAATTGGTTTGGCAGTCATTGCCACGACGTTCACGTTGGTGGCTGTGTTTTTACCGACGGCGTTCATGAGCGGTGTGCCGGGCAAGTTTTTCAAGCAATTTGGCTGGACTGCTGCGCTTGCGGTGTTTGCTTCCCTTGTTGTGGCGCGGGTGCTCACCCCCATGATGTCAGCCTATATGCTCAAACCGCCTAAGCAAGCGGCAGTAGAGCCTTTTTGGATGCCCAGCTATCTGACCATGGTGCGTTGGTGTTTGCGCCACCGTTTTTGGACAGCTTTGGCGGCAGGCGGTTTTTTTGTTGGCTCGCTCATGCTCATTCCTTTGTTGCCCACCGGTTTTATTCCAGCTGACGACAACTCGCAAACGCAGGTGTATCTGGAGTTACCGCCCGGCTCTACTTTGAGCCAAAGCATTCAAGCCAGTGAAGTTGTGCGCCAACAACTGCTGCAATTACCCGAAATTCAAAGCGTGTACACCACAGTGGGCGGTGGAACTGCGGGCACCGACCCTGGCATGCCCCAAGCAGCAGCGCAAACCACTCTGGCGACTTTAACCATTCAATTGCTGCCACGCGGCGAGCGCCCCAGAAAGGGCGTCATCGAACAACGCATACGCGAACGCTTGGGCAGCATTCCAGGCATACGTTACAAAGTGGGCTTGGGCGGTTCGGGTGAAAAATACTTGGTGATGCTCACGGGTGAAGATCCGCTGGCTTTGCAAGCCTCAGCCACTGAGTTTGTCCGAGACTTACGCACCGTTCCAGGCTTGGGTTCAATCAATTCAAGTGCCAGTTTGGTTAGGCAAGAAATTGCAGTTCGCCCCGACTTTGCGCGTGCGGCTGATTTGGGTGTGACCAGCGCGGCCATTGGCGAGACCTTGCGTATCGCTACCGTCGGCGATTACGACGCGGCTTTGCCCAAGCTGAATTTGGCGCAACGCCAAGTGCCCATCATGGTCAGACTCGCCGACTCGGCGCGGCAAGACTTGGATGTGTTGGGCCGCTTGAATGTGCCCGGCAGCAAAGGGCCGGTGATGTTGGCTGAAGTCGCCACTTTGAGTCTGAGCGGTGGGCCTGCTTTGATCGAACGCTATAACCGTACACGCAATATTGTGTTTGTCGTTGAGCTCTCAGGCACCGCGCTGGGAGACGCGAAAAACTTGGTTAAGCAGTTGCCCAGTATTCGCGATTTGCCCAGCGGCGTTCGGCTGGTGGAAGTGGGCGACGCTGAGATCATGGGCGAGCTATTTTCCAGCTTTGCACTGGCCATGCTCACCGGTATTTTGTGCATTTACTTGGTCTTGGTGTTGCTGTTCAAAAGTGTCTTGCATCCGGTGACGATTTTGGCTGCCTTGCCGCTTTCGCTGGGCGGCGCCTTTGTGGCTTTGCTCTTAACCGGCAAAAGCTTTTCCATGCCTTCGCTGATTGGTTTGATCATGCTCATGGGCGTGGCCACCAAAAACTCTATTTTGTTGGTGGAGTACGTGATCGTGGCACAGCGCGACAGTGGTATGGCCCGTCTTGATGCCCTGATGGACGCGTGTCAAAAACGCGCTCGTCCCATCATCATGACGACCATTGCCATGGGTGCGGGCATGTTGCCTATTGCCGCTGGGTGGGGCAGTTCAGACCCGAGTTTTCGTTCGCCCATGGCGGTGGCAGTGATTGGCGGCTTGATCACCTCAACCTTTCTTAGCCTGCTGGTCATTCCTGCCGTCTTTTTGTATATCGACGACCTGGGTTTGCTCATCCTTCGTTTGTGGCGGCGCTTTAGTTCAGCTCAGCAATGAGCTCGATTTCAACGCAAGCAC
>JABMMR010000180.1 GCA_013205525.1 Burkholderiales bacterium
ACTCTTGACCTGCTCGTAGCTGGGCAAGCGAATGACTGAGCGTTCACGCGGGGGCACTTTGATTTTTCCGGTACCCAAAGCAGGGTTGGGAACAAAGTTCAAAGGCGAAACGGTGAAACCGGTTTTTTGATTGGCCGCATCTGCCACAGCCTTCGCTTCGTCGTCTCGTGCGCAAGTTTCCCCTTGGGCTTGGGCTTGTTCGCTGACCATCAAATAAGGGTTCACATGGGCTTCAATGCGCCCCGGCGTATCCACTTCAGTGCTGTTAATTTCAAACCAATCTGTTGGCGTGGTTCGCACCATGAAAGCGGTGCCGCGCACATTGGTGATGTCGGCAATCGGTTCTTTGGCCGCAATGCGGTGCGCCACCTCCACCAATGCACGCTCAGCATTGCCATACAGCAACAAATCGGCTTTGGCGTCGACCAAAATACAACGGCGCACTTTGTCTTGCCAATAGTCATAGTGGGCAATGCGGCGCAACGAGGCTTCAATGCCGCCAATGATGATGGGGACTTCGGCGTAAGCCTCGCGACAGCGCTGGCTGTAGACCAAGACACTGCGGTCAGGGCGCTTACCGCCCACACCACCAGCTGTGTAGGCGTCGTCACTGCGGATTTTGCGGTCTGCCGTGTAGCGGTTGATCATCGAATCCATATTGCCGGCAGTCACACCGAAAAACAAATTCGGCTTGCCAAGCGCTTCAAAGGCTTTAGCACTGTGCCATTCGGGCTGGGCGATAATGCCTACGCGAAAACCTTGGGCTTCCAACATGCGGCCAATCACGGCCATGCCAAAACTGGGGTGATCCACATAGGCGTCGCCCGTGACCAAAATGATGTCGCAGCTGTCCCAACCCAGTGCCGCCATCTCGGCGCGGCTCATAGGCAAAAGAGGTGCCGTGCCAAAACGAGCCGCCCAGTATTTACGGTAACTGGTCAGTGGCTTGGCAATGCGCTGGAAAAAAGAGACGTCTATAGGGGCATTCATCAGCCCCCGATTCTATTCGGCACAGGCTTGGCGAGCGAACTGGCTGCTGAAATAGCCTTAGGCAAAGGTTAAACCCTAGGTGGCAACTCTCTAAATTCACTGATGATGAAGCAAGGAGCTTGACACCATGTTTACAAAAAACAAGTTAGCGGTATTTGCAGCCTCTTTGCTGATGGGTGGCAGCGCCATGGCGCACACGGGGAATGCACCCGACCCGAATGAACTCAAAGTGGACTGCCGCACCACTTTTAATTTCACTTTCCCCAAACTCATTGAGTTCATGGCGGTGATTGATTGCAACCAATTCATCAGCAACAACGAGGACTGGGTTTGGCGCTACCCCAACAGCTATTTTGACCGACCATTTGTGTCTGCCTTCTCACCCAGAACCCGCAAGGCCGAGCCCGGTATTCGGTTTTTCAGACGCCTGTCAGCTTATGAAGTTGATGATGCGGGAAGCAAGCAAGCCTATGAAAGCATATTTAAAAAGATACAAAATTTTCCGGACAGCCAGCCGCCCAAAAGATTGATCCGCATGGACACGATCAACGACATCAAAGATGAAACCCAAGTATGGTTTGGCTTTAACAGTCAGGACAAAGGTTGGGCTGTCGTGTGCGCCCCGGATTGCGCTCCTGAATATTTTTTCCTGATAGAAAAAAGATAAAAAAAAGCACTTCCCATTCGGGAAGTGCTTCTCTGTTGACAAAAGATCAATACAAAACCATGGGGTTACCAGGAGAACCGGTAGCGCCGATGATTTTCAAAGGTGCCCAAATGAATGCGCCCTCTTTCACGCCTGCATTGACCAGGCTTTCTGTATCAACGTTTTCCAGGTTCCAGATACCACGACGGGTTTGCATTTCCGTGTGGCAAGGAACGGCATAACCCTCGATCTCATTGCCAGGTTGTGCATCATTGGCAGACGTGTCACCCATGGTCAGCGCAATGTTTCTGCTGGCCATGTACTGACAAGCACTGATGCCATAGCCGGGTTCGCCATCAGCGAACATGGCACGGGCTGCAGCACGTTGCTCAGAGGTCATGGATTTGAAGCGAGCAGCGCCCCAAGTATTGCCTTGGCCGGTGTGCAAAGCCACACAGTCGCCAGCGCCGATTTCTTTCATGCCTTGCGCTTTCACGATGGCTTGAAGGTCATCAGCGGTGATGATGCCGATGTCACCCGGCTTGCGGGGAATAGGCAGCATTTCAGCAGTGGAAGACAGTTTGCCTTGTGACTTGCGGTAAGCCACGGCATCCAGCACCACCAAACGGCAAACAAAGCCTAACTCGCCAACGTGGTCAACACCGTGCGGCCCCATGCCCATGACCTGACCGCCGGCGCCACGCTCGTAAGCATCCCAGCTGATGATGCCGTTGTAACCCATCGGGCCTTTAGAGGTGTTCACATAAATGTGACCAGGGCCGTCGAACTGAGTTTGAATCTGACCGATTTGTGTGGTGACCAATTCATCATGGTAGACCAAGGCGTTTTTGCCGAAAGGGCCGCCTGTGGGTGTGCCGGGGATCCACATATTCCATTTACGGGGTCCGAAACCGGGAGCCTCTGAGTGGTAGTGCTTGCCGATGGTGATCGATTTGTTTTGTTTGACGGTTGCCAAAGCTTTGGCGATATTGGCGCTGTTTTTTGTATGGTTGGCACTGCCA
>JABMMR010000181.1 GCA_013205525.1 Burkholderiales bacterium
CATCAAGGCGGCTAAGAAGGAAGTTGAAGCCGGCACACCTGTGGTGTGGGATATCTTGGAAGAGGTCATCAAAGAGCATCCCGTGTTGCTCAACCGTGCACCTACTTTGCACCGCTTGGGCATTCAAGCTTTTGAGCCTATCTTGATCGAAGGTAAAGCCATTCAACTTCACCCCTTGGTGTGTTCGGCCTTCAACGCCGACTTTGACGGCGACCAAATGGCGGTGCACATTCCTTTGTCGGTGGAAGCGCAAATGGAAGCCCGCACATTGATGCTGGCCTCCAACAACGTGCTCTTCCCCGCCAACGGTGAACCTTCCATTGTCCCTTCACAAGACGTGGTGCTGGGCTTGTACTACACCACCCGTGAACGTATCAACGGCAAAGGTGAAGGCTTGGTGTTTGCTGACATTGGCGAGGTGCAGCGCGCACTCGACGCCGACGTGGTGGAACTCACAGCCAAAGTCACGGTGCGCATGACCGAGTGGGCCAAGGACAAAGAAACCGGCGAATTCACCAGCAGTGCCTCATTGGTAGAAACTACCGTGGGACGTGCGGTATTGTCGGAAATTTTACCCAAGGGTTTGCCTTTCAGCCATTTGAACAAGGCCTTGAAGAAGAAAGAAATTTCCAAGCTCATCAACACCTCATTTCGCAAATGCGGTTTGAAGGAAACCGTGGTGTTTGCCGACAAGTTGTTGCAAAACGGCTTTCGCTTGGCCACCCGTGCAGGCATCTCGATTTGCATCGACGATATGTTGGTGCCATTTGAGAAGCACGCCATCATTGAAAGCGCAGAAAAAGAAGTCAAAGACATCGAGCAGCAATATGTCTCCGGTTTGGTGACCTCTGGCGAGCGCTACAACAAGGTGGTCGACATTTGGGGCAAAGCCGGTGACGCCGTCTCCAAAGTGATGATGGATCAGTTGCGTAAAGAAAAAACCATTGACCGCCATGGCAATGAAGTTGAGCAAGAGTCGTTCAATTCCATTTACATGATGGCCGACTCTGGTGCGCGCGGTTCTGCGGCTCAAATTCGCCAGTTGGCGGGTATGCGCGGTTTGATGGCCAAGCCTGACGGCTCCATCATCGAGACCCCCATCACGGCCAATTTCCGTGAAGGTCTGAATGTGTTGCAGTACTTCATCTCCACCCACGGTGCGCGTAAAGGTCTGGCCGATACCGCGTTGAAAACAGCCAATTCGGGCTACTTGACCCGTCGTTTGTGCGATGTGGTGCAAGACTTGGTTGTCATCGAACAAGACTGCGGCACGCACAACGGCTCGGTCATGCGCGCCATCGTTGAAGGCGGTGAGGTCATTGAATCTTTGCGCGATCGTGTGCTGGGCCGCTCGGTTGCCGAAGATGTGGTGCATCCCGAAACGCGCCAAACCTTGGTGCCAGCGGGTCACATGCTCGACGAAGACTTGATTGATGAAATTGAGCTCTTGGGCGTGGATGAAATCAAAGTGCGCACGGCGCTGACCTGCGAGACCCGCTTTGGCTTGTGCGCCAGTTGCTACGGCCGCGATTTGGGCCGTGGCGGTTTGATCAACATCGGTGAGGCCGTGGGCATCATCGCCGCGCAGTCCATCGGCGAACCCGGCACACAGCTGACCATGCGTACTTTCCACATTGGTGGTGCTGCTTCGCGGGCGGCAGTGGCCTCGAGCGTGGACGCCAAATCCAATGGCGTGATCGGTTTCAACGCCACCATGCGTTATGTGACCAACAGTAAAAAAGAGTTGGTGGTCATTTCTCGCTCGGGCGAAATTGTGATCCACGATGAACAAGGTCGCGAACGCGAACGTCACAAAGTACCTTACGGTGCGATTTTGGCGATCAAGCCCGACCAAGCCATCAAAGCCGGCACCATCTTGGCAAATTGGGATCCACTGACACGCCCTGTGATCACCGAGTTCGCTGGTAAAACCCAATTTGAAAATGTCGAAGAAGGTTTGACGGTTGCCAAGCAACTGGACGAAGTCACCGGTTTGTCAACCTTGGTGGTGATTGACCCTAAACGCCGTGGTTCCACCAAAGTGGTCAGACCGCAGGTGAAGTTGCTGGACGCTTCTGGCAAAGAAGTCAAGATTCCTGGCACCGATCACTCGGTGACGATTGGCTTCCAAGTGGGTGCGCTGATTCAAGTGCGCGACGGTCAAGAGGTGGGCCCAGGCGAGGTGCTTGCACGTATTCCTGTGGAAGGTCAAAAGACCCGCGACATCACCGGTGGTTTGCCGCGTGTGGCCGAACTGTTTGAAGCACGGACACCCAAAGACAAGGGCATCTTGGCTGAGATGACCGGCACCGTGTCGTTTGGTAAAGAGACCAAAGGCAAGATCCGTTTGCAGATCACCGATCCCGAAGGCACTGTGTGGGAAGAACTCATTCCCAAAGAGAAAAACATCGTGGTGCATGAAGGCCAAGTGGTCAACAAGGGCGAGAGTATTGTGGACGGTCCCGCCGACCCACAAGACATCTTGCGTTTGTTGGGCATCGAAGAGTTGGCTCGCTACATTGTTGACGAGGTGCAGGACGTTTACCGCTTACAAGGTGTGAAGATCAACGACAAGCACATCGAGGTCATCGTGCGTCAGATGCTGCGCCGTGTGGTGGTCGACAACGTGGGTGGCTCTGGTTATATCTCTGGTGAACAAGTTGAGCGTTCCGAGATCCTCAACACCAACGAGGCCTTGCAGCGCGATGGCAAGATTCCGGCCACCTTCAGCAACCTGTTGCTGGGCATCACCAAAGCGTCTTTGTCAACCGACTCGTTCATCTCTGCGGCTTCTTTCCAAGAAACCACCCGCGTGCTCACCGAGGCTGCCATCATGGGCAAGCGCGACGAGTTGCGAGGCTTGAAAGAAAACGTCATCGTCGGCCGTCTTATTCCTGCAGGCACAGGCATGGCTTACCACCGTGCACGCAAAGAAAAAGAACTGATGGACGAGGCCGAGCGCCGCCAAATTGCACAAACCGAGGCAGAAGAACTCGCCTTGGCGCAGCAAGAAGGCAGCAGCGAAGAGAGCGCAACGGAATAAGTAAAGGCCTGCGGGCCTTTATCTACCATGCTGAAATCTGGCTGGTTTTGGTTGCTACTCGCCCTTGCGGTCTTTTGGTCCTTGGGCGCTTACAACCGTTTGGTCCGTTTACGTTCTGCCGTTGGCCAGCAATTTATGTCCCTAGAGTCGGTGTTGCTGCAGTACCAAGAAGTGGTGCAACAAGCAGTCACATCGGCCTCTACCTCGCCTCAGTTATGGGGGAATTCTTATTCTGCAGAATCAGATGTAGATCCTTGGACGCGCTTGCAAATCTGTGCGGGTTTGCTCACCGTGGCGATGGCGCGTATGCAAACTCATCCCCTTGAACCTGACAGTTCACAGTCCTTGCAAGATGCGGGTGCGGCGCTTCATCAAGCCTGGGCCAGTTTGATCCACCCCGACGCTTTTTATGTGAATGTGCCCGAGCCATTGCAGCAGCGCTGGTGGGGTCTGGATTTATTGGTACAGCCCGAGGTGCAACGTTTTAATGCTTGCATCAACGAGTACAACCAAGCCATCGGGCAGTACCCAGCAGCCTTGCTGGCAAAACTGTTTCAATTCCATCCTGCGCGGCCACTGGCATGATGCAAGCCCAGGGTGCAGTTGCGCTTGCACCTTTGGCGCCCCCTTTGTGGCGTCAATTACTGGCCTGCTCAGCGGCTTTGCAATCGGTTTTAGACGGACGTAACCACAGCCAAGCCTTATCCCAAGTGGCCACGCCTTTGCGACCCGCCGCACAAGCCTTGTTATTCGCGGTTTTGCGGCATTGGGGCGCCACCCAAGGCATACGCGACTTGTTGATCAAACGCGCGCCCTCGCCACCCGTTGATGCATTGCTGTGTACAGGCTTGGGTTTGTTGCTGATGGGCAAGGAGGCGATGTACCCAGCCCACACCTTGGTCAGTCAGTTGGTAGAGGCCGCCAAGCACCACCCACAAACCCGCGCTCAATCGGCATTTATCAATGCTTGTGTGCGAAGATTTTTACGCGAAGAAAATGCTTTGCGCGTGCAAGCTTTCCAAAGTCCAACCGCCCAATGGAATTTCCCCGCGTGGTGGATCAAGCGCGTGCAAAACGACTACCCCGCGCATTGGCAAATCATTTTGCTGGCCAGTCAACAAGCCGCGCCTATGACCCTAAGGGTCAATCGCCAAAAAATTTCCCGCCAGGCGTTGCAGCAACTTTGGCATTCACAAGGCGTGTTGTCTGATGCCGTAGGTGCAGATGGTTTGGTTTTGCGTCAGGCCAAAGCGGTTCAAGCCGTCCATGGTTTTGCCCAAGGCCTGTGTTCGGTGCAAGATGCGGCCGCGCAACTTGCCGCACCTTTGTTGCTGCATGGTTTGCAAGCAGGTGAGGGGGTGCGATTACAAGTTCTTGACGCATGCGCGGCCCCTGGAGGGAAGACCGCGCATTTGCTGGAATATGCAGATGCACAAGTGTGGGCGGTGGATATCGATGCCCAGCGCTGCGAGCGAATACGCGAAAACATGCAACGCTTGGGGCTACAAGCCACGGTGGTGTGCGCCGATGTGGCTGATACCCCAGCGTGGTGGTCAGGCCAGTTGTTTGATGCAATTTTGTTGGACGCCCCATGTACCGCCTCCGGCATCGTCAGACGTCACCCTGATATACCATTGCTTAGGCGAGACAGCGATCTGACAGCATTGGTTCAAACCCAGCGCCAATTGCTACTGGCCTTATGGCCACTGTTGAAACCAGGGGGAAGATTGTTGTATTGCACTTGCTCGGTTTTTCGCGATGAGGGCCAAGGGCAAATCGATTCGTTTCTTGCGCGCAACACTCAGGCCGCTTTGCTTCCTTCGCCTGGCCATTTAATTCCTGGGGTGGCGTCAAACCTTGCGGGCCTCTTGGACAATGCAGCAGATAGTCACGATGGATTTTTTTATGCCTTGCTTGAGAAGCGCTGTGCCGATGTCTGACGCTTGGATGCTGTGCAAAACTTGGACGCGGTTGCTGCTGCGTGGGTTGGTGCTTAATTGTTTGATAAGTATGGGCGTGACCTATGCGGACAACGCGGTCTCGGTTGAAGATTTTCAGTTGCAGCGCAGCGATGAAGGTATCTACCTGAGTACGCGTTTGAACTTTGAGATGCCCCCTAGTTTGGAAGACGCTTTGAACCGCGGCATGCCGCTGGGCTTTGTGATGCAAGCCGATGTGATGCGAGAGCGTTGGTACTGGGCAGATAAATTGGTGAATCGAACAGAGCGCTATATCCGACTCAGTTACCAACCCCTGTCCAAGCGTTGGCGCATCTATGTGTCTGCCCAGCCGATTCAGTCGACGGGGCTTGGCGTGAGTTTGGGGCAAAGTTACGACAGCTTGGCCGAGGCTTTGCAAGGCATCCAAAGAATTTCCCGCTGGCGAATCGCAGATGTGTTGGCGATCGATAGCTCCGCCAAGCAGCGATTGGATTTTCGTTTTCGACTTGACTTGAGTCAATTGCCCCAGCCTTTGCAATTTGGCGCATTAGGCGGTGCGGGTTGGGGCTTAGATTATGTTCAGAGCTTGAAGTTGCAGGAAGACAGCTTCAAATGAAATCATCTTCTGCGCTGGCTGTCTGGCGGCATCAAGGGTGGTGGTTGGTGGTGGGTTTGACAATTTTGGTGTCCATGGCGCTGGTATTGCTCTTCTTACTCACCCAAGCGACCCAGCAGTGGGAAGCCTACGAACAAAATTACGGTCTGTTGTTCGGCTTGAACATGGTTTTTGCCGCTGTACTGCTGGCCGTCATTGCCTGGTTGGGTGTGCGCTTGCTCGGGCGACTGAGGCAAGGAAAATTTGGCAGTCGACTGCTGGTGAAGTTGGCCAGTATTTTTGCCTTGGTGGGTATTTTGCCGGGCATATTGATTTATGCGGTGTCTTACCAGTTTGTTACCCGCTCCATAGAGGTGTGGTTTGACACCAAGGTCGAAGTGGCCTTGGATGCCGGTTTGAATCTCAGTCGATCAACCTTGGAGAGCTTGTCCAACGAGTTGGCTGTCAGTGTGCGCAATGCCAGCCAAGAGGTCACGGCTGCCCCTAGCCATGCCATGCCCGTGGTGCTTGAAAAAATCCGAGAGAAACTCGATGCCAAAGAGGTCACACTTTGGCATAACAACAACTTGGCCGTGGCCAGCGTGAGCGAAGAGCGTTACCAACTTCAACCTGAAAGACCCACTGCCACGGAGTGGCGGCAGGTGCGCAGCCAAGGCATCAGCTGGCGCAGCGAAGGCCTGGACGACAACTTAGGCGGGGCCGCCATCCAGCCCCGCATGACCGTGCTGGTTCGAATGGGCGGTAGCGGTTTTCAGCTAGACGGGCAAGGCCGTGTGCTGCAAGTGGTGAAAAAATTGCCACCTGCGCTGGTGGCCAATGCCTTGGCCGTACTCGACGCCAATCGACAGTACCAAGAACGTGCTTTGGCGCGCGAGGGTTTGAAGCGCATGTATATAGGCACATTGACCTTGAGTTTATTTTTAGCGGTATTTGGTGCTGTTTTATTAGCGGTCTTGTTGGGTAACCAGTTGGCGCGACCTTTGTTGCTTTTGGCTGAAGGTGTCAGGGACGTGGCCGCCGGTGACTTGCGGCCGCGAGCTGTTTTGCAAGGCAAAGATGAACTCGATGGCTTGACCCGTTCGTTTGCCCAGATGACAGAACAACTCGCCCAAGCAAGACACTCGGTTGAGTCGAGCATGGCGCAAGTTAACTTGGCCCGCAGTCACTTGCAAACCATGCTCGACAACCTGACAGCAGGCGTGGTGTTGCTAGACACACAAGGACATATTTTGTCTATCAACCCAGGGGCGACAAGGATTTTGCAATTGCCCTTGGCGGTTCATTTGGGTGAAGCGCTGCAAGTTGTCGAAGGCTTGCAGGTGTTTGGCCGCCAGGTGATGGAGCAATTCCATGATTTCGTGAACGAGCAACAGCAGCGCTCTTTAGACCATTGGCAGCAGTCATTTGAAATTGACACCAAAACACAGCAAGCTTTCATTGAATTTGGACCGGATCGTCAACAACACACCACCTTGGTGGCGCGGGGTGCGGTCTTGCCGCAAGGTGAGTGGTTGCTGGTCTTCGATGACATCACCGAAATCGTCTCAGCCCAACGCTCACAGGCTTGGTCCGAGGTGGCCAGGCGGTTGGCGCATGAGATTAAAAACCCGCTCACACCGATCCAACTCTCTGCTGAGCGTCTGGAGATGAAGCTGGCCGATAAATTGGTCGACACAGACAAAACACTGCTGCATAAATCCGTTAAAACCATTGTCGACCAAGTCGATGCCTTGCAAAGGCTGGTCAATGAGTTTCGCGATTTCGGTCGTTTGCCTCAGGCACGGCTGGACGCTTTGGATTTGAACCATTTGCTGCAGGAGATGATGCCTTTGTATGACAACGAGAATGCCTTGGTTTCTGTCAGTTGGCATTTGGCCGAAGATTTGCCCATGGTCTTGGGAGACGCGTCTCAGCTGCGTCAGGTGGTGCATAACTTGATTCAAAATGCACAAGACGCCAGCGCGCAAAGTCTTAACCCCATGGTTCAGGTGTGGACCGAACAGTCGTCGTCCAGTCAAAAAGTACGCCTTCGAATCATTGACAACGGCAGTGGCTTTAGCGAGGCGGTCTTGCAACGTGCGTTTGAGCCCTATGTCACCACTAAAACAGGTGGGACGGGCCTGGGTTTGGCGGTGGTGAAGAAAATTGCCGATGAACACCAAGCCCGCATCGAGATAAAAAATCGAATTGAGGGCGACCAAAACATCGGGGCTCAAGTGTCGTTATCATTTCGCTTGGCTAAACCCTCTACCTAACCCGACCTGACAAGCAATATGGCAACAATTTTGGTGGTTGATGACGAACTCGGCATACGCGATCTGCTTTTCGAAATCTTGAATGATCAAGGCCATCAAGTGGAGTTGGCTGAAAACGCGGCGCAAGCCCGCACAGCCCGCGCAAGTGCCCGCCCCGATTTGGTGTTGCTCGATATTTGGATGCCAGACACCGACGGGGTCACCTTGCTCAAAGAATGGGCCGCCACGGGCATGCTCAATATGCCGGTCATCATGATGAGCGGCCACGCCACCATTGATACCGCAGTACAAGCCACACGCATTGGGGCATTGGCGTTTTTAGAAAAACCCATCACTATGCAAAAACTGCTCAAAGCAGTCGATCAGGGTTTGGCGCGAAAACCGGCCATCCCCGAGCGGCCCATCTTGGGCGTTATACCAGCGCCGGTTGCTCCCTCGCTGGTGCATTCGTCTAACATGGTGCAAGCGCAAGCACCTGCATCGCGTTTGCTCGCGTCGGTACAAAACTTCGATTTGTCCCAACCGCTGCGCGAAGCCAGAGACGCGTTTGAAAAAGCCTATTTCGAATTTCATTTGGCCCAAGAGGGGGGCTCTATGACACGGGTAGCCGAAAAGACAGGGCTGGAAAGAACCCATTTGTACCGAAAGCTCAAACAGTTGGGCGTCGATTTGTCCAGAAGCAAGCGCGGGGGCGGCGCTTAAGACGGGTCTGTAGGCTTGGTTTGGGATAAACGCTCTAATTTTTTGTACAGCCCTAAGCGGCGAATGAGCAGCGAGAATAAATACGCACCCACGACGGCACCTAACAAGTCGCCGACAACCATGATGGGCAGTTGCGTGACATTGAATAACTGATCGGGTTGTTGCAAGGCCCAACTTAAGTGATGAACAACCGCGTTGAGCAAGGCATAGAGCAGGCACAGTTCGATCAAATCGCTTAAACGATTGAGCAGCAAGTCACGCTGTTTAAGCAATTTAAAAAGACCCAAGGCCAAGACCGGACTCAAGGCAGAACAGAGCGCATTCAGCAGCGCTTGGCTCAGACTTCCTTCCAACGTACCAAGCAAGGGCAAACTGCCCAAGAAAATAGTTGCAAATCCCCACCAAGGGCCTAACACCAGTAAATAAATCACCCGTAAAAAAGCCGGCAGGTAAATCCAACTGATGTTTGGGGAAACGCTCAAAAACTGAAACAACCAAGCATTGGCAAGATGCGTGAGGCTAAAGAGCGCTGCACAAACAATAACCCACAGAACCTTCTCTTGGTAAAAACCTAAGCGCACAAAAAATACTCATATATATAAATGATTTCTATTTTTACATATTCCTTCGGTATTGCCCACCCACCTCAAACAAAGCCTTGGTAATTTGTCCCAAAGAGCAGTGGCGCACTGCGTCCATCAGCACCTCAAACACATTGGCGTTGTCCAGCACGGCTTGCTGCAAGCGGGCCAGTTGTGCCTGGGCTTGTTCGGCGTGCAGCAAGTGAAAAGCGTGCAAACGCTTTAATTGACTTTGCTTTTCTTCTTCGGTGGAGCGGGCCAGTTCTATGCTTGCTGGAACTTCGTTGGCATGCGGCGACTTGAAGGTGTTCACACCAATGATGGGTAACTCGCCGGTGTGTTTGAGCATTTCATAGTGCATAGATTCATCTTGGATTTTGCCGCGCTGGTAACCGGTTTCCATCGCTCCCAAAACGCCACCGCGCTCGGCGATCGCCACAAACTCGGACAGCACCGCCTCTTCCACCAGTTGGGTGAGCTCTTCGATGATGAAAGCGCCTTGGCCTGGGTTCTCGTTTTTCGCCAAGCCCCACTCGCGGTTGATGATGAGTTGTATTGCCATGGCGCGGCGTACGCTGTCTTCGGTGGGCGTGGTGATGGCTTCGTCAAATGCGTTGGTATGCAGGGAGTTGCAGTTGTCGTAAATCGCAATCAGCGCTTGCAGCGTGGTGCGTATGTCGTTGAACTGAATTTCCTGCGCGTGCAGCGAGCGGCCAGAGGTTTGGATGTGGTATTTGAGTTTTTGGCTGCGCTCGTTGGCACCGTATTTTTCTTTCAAAGTGACAGCCCAGATGCGGCGTGCCACGCGGCCCATGACGGTGTACTCGGGGTCCATGCCGTTGCTGAAAAAGAAACTCAGGTTAGGCGCGAAGTCATCAATGTGCATGCCACGCGCCAAGTAGGCTTCGACAAACGTGAAGCCATTGGACAAGGTGAACGCCAATTGCGAAATGGGGTTGGCACCCGCTTCGGCGATGTGGTAACCGCTGATGGACACACTGTAGAAATTGCGCACTTGGTGCTCTACAAAATATTGGGCAATGTCACCCATCACCTTCAATGAAAATTCGGTGCTGAACAAACAGGTGTTTTGGCCTTGGTCTTCTTTCAAGATATCGGCTTGCACCGTGCCGCGCACATTTTGCATGACCCAAACACGGATGTCGGCCCTCTCGGCAGCGCTGGGTTCACGCCCTTTGTCGGCTTTGAATTTGTCGAGGTTTTGGTCGATGGCGGTGTTCATGAACATCGCCAAAATAGTTGGCGCAGGGCCATTGATGGTCATGGACACGCTGGTCGAAGGCGAGCAAAGGTCAAAGCCGTCGTACAGCGCCTTCATATCGTCTAGGGTGGCGATGCTGGCGCCCGAGTTACCCACTTTGCCGTAAATATCGGGGCGCAAGTCAGGGTCGTTGCCATACAGCGTGACCGAGTCGAAAGCGGTAGACAAGCGTTTGGCTGGCATGCCGTCACTCAAGCGTTTGAAGCGGCGGTTGGTGCGAAACGCGTCACCCTCGCCCGCAAACATGCGGGTGGGATCTTCACCTTCGCGCTTGAAGGCAAACGTGCCGGCGGTGTAGGGGTAGCGCCCCGGCACGTTGTCAAGCATCAGCCACTGCAACACATCGCCATGGTCGTGGTACTGGGGCAGGGCGACTTTGCGCACCGCTGTACCGCTGAGTGACTTGGTCACCAGCGCCGTGCGGATTTCTTTGTCGCGCACGTTCACCACCAGTTCCTCGGCGGCGTAATCTTTTTGCAGTTGCGGCCAATCGGCGAGCAAGGCGCGGGCAGCCGGCAGCAAGCGGGCTTGACGCTCGTCTGCCAAACCTTGGGCGGCCTCAGAGGCGCGGGGCTTGCCAGGTTTACCTTGGGCCAACATGGCTGAGGCGGCAAGCAGTTGCTGGACCTCACGGGCGAGTTGCGCCTGATCTCGGGCGCGCTGTTTGTAGCCACGCACGGTGTCGCTGATTTCTGCCAAATAGCGGCTGCGCGCAGGTGGCACGATAGGGGTTTGGTGCGAGCTGTGGCGAACCTTCACCACAGGCAGGCGGCCTTGGCTGAGTTTCAATCCCAGGGCTTGCAAACGCAGCTTCATGGCTTGGTAAAGCGCGGTCACGCCATCGTCGTTGAAGTGGGCTGCCATGGTGCCAAACACCGGCATCTGATCGGTGGGCGTGGTCCAAGCTTCTTTGTTGCGTTGCACCTGCTTGGCCACATCGCGCAGCGCGTCGGCCGCGCCTTTGCGGTCAAATTTGTTGATGGCGACAAACTCGGCAAAGTCCAGCATGTCGATTTTTTCCAGCTGGCTGGCCGCGCCAAACTCGGGCGTCATCACATACATCGGCACATCGACATGCGGCACGATGGCGGCGTCGCCCTGGCCAATGCCGGATGTCTCCACGACGATCAGGTCAAAGCCTGCGCATTTGCAGGCGGCGATCACGTCTGGCAGGGCTTTGCTGATTTCTGAGCCGAATTCTCGCGTGGCCAGGCTGCGCATGAAAACGCGTGGACCACCAGACCAGGGATTGATGGCGTTCATGCGAATCCGGTCGCCCAACAAGGCGCCACCGCTCTTGCGGCGTGATGGGTCAATGCTGATCACCGCGACACGCAGCGCATCGTTCTGGTCCAGCCGCAAGCGGCGAATCAGTTCATCGGTCAATGACGACTTGCCTGCACCGCCTGTACCAGTGATACCCAGAACCGGTATCTTTTTAGTACCGGCTTGCGAACGAATCGTTTGGGTTAGCGACGGTTTTACCTTGTCATTTTCCAGCGCCGTGATGAGTTGTGCCAGCGCCCGCCAGGCCGCTTCAGTGTGGCCCGCAACGGCATCCATGCTGCTGGGCGCAAAGCCGGTCAGGTCTTTGTCGC
>JABMMR010000182.1 GCA_013205525.1 Burkholderiales bacterium
CAATATTGCCAGGCAACTGCAAGAACAAAGAGGGGGTTCCAGCGCTTTTTTAAAAGGCATTTACTACAACAAAGATTTAAGCGAGAGGGCCTTGCGTTACAAAATTCGAGAGTTTGAAGACGATGGACTTATTGAATTTGAGACCCACAGCGATGACAAGCGAACCAAGAAAATCTTAGCGACGCCTGCCTTGCTGAACAAACTGAATGCGCATGCACAAGAATTCAACCGCATGCTCAGCAGCGAATTTTTAATCTTCCCCAAAAAATAAGCTCGCTACACTTTGCTCCCATGATTCTTCATTGGCTTCTCAGTATGGTGTTGATGGCAGCCTTAGTCGTGCTGGCTTATCTGTATATTCAAGAGCGTCAATTTAATCGTTCTCAAAAATTTGAAATTGATGATGCACGCGTCAGCAAACGTCATGTCAATGATTTTTTAGCCTCCATGTCGCACCACTTGCGCACCCCTTTGAATGGCGTGATGGGCTATGCCGAATACATTTACAGCAGCACCCGTGAACCCATGATCCAGTTCACTTCCAAGATTATTTTGGAAAATAGCTTGGAGATGCTGCACTTGGTCAATGGGTTGCTGGATCTGAGCAAAATCCAAGAAGGCTCTTTAGATTTGTCGCAATCGAACTTTGATATCAATGACATGGTGGAGTCTGTGCGGGCTTTGCATAAGGTCCGCGCAGACGAGTTGAAAATCACTCTCCATGTGAATATGGCCCCCAACCTGCCCTCGCAAATGCGAGCTGACCCCTACCGGGTGCGTCAGGTGCTTAATAACTTGGTGGACAACGGTTTGAATTACAACCGACCGCAAGGCAGCGTGACTATCTCCGTGACCCTGAGCGCGAATAAGCACTGGGTGGTCTTTTCTGTGCAAGACACCGGCAAAGGGATTGCTCATGAAATGCAAGAAACCATTTTCAAGCGACAGCAAAAATCCGATAACCCGTTTTTACTCAGGCCGAATGAAGGCGCAGGCTTGGGCTTGGTGCTCAGCCACCATTTGATCAATCTCATGGGTGGCAAACTGGACTACTCCACCAAGGCGGGCGAAGGCACTATGTTCTTTTTTACTTTGCCTTTACATAGTGAGCGCAAGTTAGCCACATGAATCCCAGCAAACAGGTGGTCGTGATAGACGACAACGCCACCAACCGGCTTTTACCTGGGCTTTTTTTGCGCCCGCTTGGCTACTCAGTCAAGGAGTGCGATGGCGCCAAAGAAGCGTTGGATTGGTTAAATCACAATCCTTGTGATGTCATCCTGCTCGATATCTCTATGCCCCACGTCAGCGGCTTGCAGTTGTGTCAGCAGTTGCGCGCTGATCAGCGTTACCAGCATTTGAAAATCATTGCCTACACCGCACACGCTATGCCTGAAGAGGTGCAGCTGTGGGAATCGTCGGGTTTTGACAAAGTCTTGCTCAAACCTATTCGCAAAGACGACTTGCTCGCGCTGTTTAATTAATCGGGGTCAGATCCCAATTAATTAATTGGGATCTGACCCCGATTATTCTTTGAGGTAGGTCTTCAAGATGCCGGCACCGACGGTGTATTTGGGGTCGACAAAGTTACCTAATCGCACCCTGCCGCATTGGCTGAGCATCATGTAGGCGTCCCAGCGGTCAAAGCCAAACTCGGCCTCCATCCACAGCACCAAATCTTTGTAGGCAATGCGGGTGGCGTCTTCCAATGGACGCGCACTGCCAATCGCCATGATCATGTCTTCGGTTTCTAAGCGTGGCCAAGTAATCGCCCATCTTTTGATGAGGTCGACCTGAATGGTGGTGGTGCTTTGAAACTCCACGGCCGTGCCACACACTTCGCCGTCACCTTGGCAAGCGTGGGCGTCGCCAATGAACACCCGCGCACCGTCGGTGCAAACAGGTAAATAAGTGATGCTGCCAGGGCCCATATCGGGCAAATCCATATTGCCGCCGTGGGTGTCGGGCGTGAGAGTGTTGATGGAGTCGAGCATGGGTGAACAACTCAAGGTGCCAATATGCGGCTGGTAGGGCAAGGTCACGCGCTTACTCCAATACACGCCCTTTTCATCGACATCGATCTTGCGAACAATCTCGGGCAAAGGCTGGGTCAGCAACGAGGTGAACATGGTGGCGCTAAGAGCCCCGAACTCAGGAATCATTGCGCAGGTGCCACGCGGGTTGGGTCCGCGAGGCGCAATCGATTCGATGTAAACCGCCACCACGTCGCCCGGCTCTGCCCCCTCGATCATGATGGGACCATTTTGTGGATTGACAAAAGGCATGGTCAACACTTTGGAGGGCAAGTCTTGTTCGGTTTTGACTTTGCCTTCAAATGCATCGCGCGTTTCCACAATGATGCGGTCGCCCGGCTTGACGCTCAAGACAGGTTGTGAATAGGGGCCAATCGTGTAGTGGTAATTGCCCTGCTTGGCCTCGGTCAACTCATGGGTGACGGCTTGACGACCTTGGGCCACGCCACGTTGGCGCATGATGGATTTTTCTAACCAAGACACAGTGGAACTCCTTTGAATCAAATGTTGGGATGGCGACGGTGCCAATCGGTGGCTTGTTGAAACGCCCAGCCAGCGCGAATGATCATGTCTTCCTCGAAGTGGCGACCGACAAACTGACAACCCACAGGCATGCCCTCAGGCGTGAAACCGGCGGGCAGAGAAATGGTGGGTTGGCCCGTCATGTCAAACGGGCAAGTGAATTTCAGCAGTGCGCTCAACAACTCGGCGTCTGTGGCGAGTGTGCTCATGCGCTCCCAGCTAGGTGCGGCAATGCCGGTGGAGGGAATCAACAATACATCGATGTCTTGGAACAAAGCGTCGACGCGCCCCCGAAAATCGTGGCGGCGCAAAATAATTTTTTGGTAATCCAGGCCGCTTAAAGCATGGCCCATGTCGATCAAACCCGCCAAGCCTGCGCCGTACTCGGACTTGCGCGAGGGGTAGGTGGCTTCATGCGCCACCGCACATTCCACGCCGCATAAAGGGAACCAGTCGTCAATAGCGTGTTGAGGGTCGGGGAACTTCACTTCTTTAACAATCGCGCCCTGCGCCTTGGCCACCTCAATCATGGCCAGCAAAGCTTGTTTGCTGGGCTCATCGATGCCTTGGAAACTCCATGTCAAATCTATGCCTACGCGCACACCTTTGAGCCCTTGGTTCATGCTGGCCAAGTAATCGGGCACGGGCAACAAACTGGCGGTGGGGTCTTTGGCATCAGCACCGGCAATCACGCCCAAAATCGCCGCCGCGTCTGCCGCGCTGCGGGTCATGGGCCCCAAATGGTCTAAGGTGGCCGCTAACTCAAACGCACCATAGCGACTGACCCGTCCCCACGTGGGTTTGATGCCAGTGATGCCATTGGCCGCACACGGAAAGCGAATCGAGCCACCGGTGTCCGAACCCAGCGAGCCAAAGCACATGCCCGCGGCGGTGGCCACACCCGAGCCGCTAGAAGATGCGCCAGGCCATTGGCCTGCGCCCCAAGGGTTGACCGGTGGCGTGATGTGGGGGTGATGGTCGGCGTAGGCGCCTTCAGTGAGTTGCAACTTGCCCAAAATGACTGCACCCGCTTCACGCAGCTTGCGCACCACGGTGCCGTCTTCAGTGGGAATGTTGTTGGCGTGAATGGTCATGCCAGCAGATGTTTGGATGCCCGCCGTCCAGCACAAATCTTTGACTGCCATCGGTACACCCTGAAGCGGCCCAATGATGTGTCCTGCCGCAATGGCAATGTCTGCCGCTTGGGCGTCCGCCAGTGCTTGGTCGGCCATGACAGTGGCATAACTTTTCAAACTGCCATCAAGTTGCTCTATGCGCGCCAACTGCGCTTGGGTGGCCTCCACAGAAGACATTTGGCGCGATTGGATGCGCTTGGAAACGTCCAGCAGTTCGGCGTAATGTGCGTGGTCTTGACTCATGGCAGCCCCTTAATGGTGAATCCCATTGTGCGCGATCGGGCCAAGACTTGTCCATCAAAAACTTTCCATTTCAAGTAAAAAGGATAAATATGGCGAGCCATAATGGGCTTTATTTTCCCCGCACGACAAGCCTGTCATGCACCGACTTGAGGCACTGCCATGAGCTCATCTACCCGCTGGAAGCACCGCCCCGCAGGCTCAACTTGGGGCGACTTTGGCCCCGATGACCAGTTTGGCCGCATGAATTTGCTGACCCCCGCAAAAGTACTGCAAGGTGTGGCCGAGGTCAAACACGGTTTGAGCTTTAACCTGAGCTTGCCCCTGGACTTCCCCGGCGGCTCGGTGCTCAACCCTAGGCGCAGCCCGCCCGTGCTGCGCCCCACCGTGCGCAACGGCAAACCCAATATGAACTACCAACTGTGGTGCGACGACCCCTTGTGCACCGATGTGATGAGTGACGACTTGGTCATCATGCATTTGCAGTACAGCACGCAGTGGGACAGTTTGGCCCACGCAGGTTCCATGTTTGACGCCGATGGCGATGGCTTGCCCGAAGCGCTGTACTACAACGGCTTTCGTGCAGGTACCGACGTCATAGGCCCAGCCAACAACGAGGGCGCAGGTATTTTTGATTTCATCCAAGTGCCACGCGAGTCCACTTCATACGCCAAAGCCTTGGGGATTGAGAAAATGGCCGAGCGTTGTGTGCAAGGCCGAGCCGTGATGATCGACTTACACGCGCATGTTGGCAACAGCGGCGCGGTGGTGGGTTACGACATGCTGATGGACATCATGGCCAAAGACAAAGTGGTGGTGGAAGAAGGCGATATGGTGTGTTTGCACACCGGTTTTGGCGAGGTGCTGCTGGGCATGAACAAACAACCCGTCGGCGCGGTGTTAGACAAAAGCGGCTCAAGCCTTGATGGGCGCGACGAGCGCTTAAAGCAATGGATCACCGACAGCGGCTTGATCGCCCTGATTGCCGACAACTACGCGGTGGAAACCTACCCTGCTCTGCCCCATGCAGGCGCTTGCGCCGCCCTGCCTTTGCATGAGCATTGCTTGTTCAAACTAGGGGTTCACTTGGGCGAGTTGTGGCACCTTACGCCCTTGGCTGACTGGCTGCGAGCCCATGGCCGTTCGAGATTTTTATTGACCGCCCCGCCGCTACGCTTGCCTGGCGCGATTGGCTCACCCGCAGCACCTATTGCCACGGTCTGAAGCTTAAAGATTAAACAGTTCTGCCACCATCCACCGGCAACTCCACACCGGTGAAAAATTCCGCTTCGGGACTGGCCAAAAACAAAGCTGCAGCAGCCACATCGCTGGGCAAGGAAAAACGACCCAAGGGAATAGAGCCCATAAACTTGGCGCGGTTTTCAGGGGTGTCGGGCATGCCCATGAATTGGCTGATCATGCCTGTCTCGCCCATCACGGGGCAAATCGCGTTGACGCGAATCTTGTCGGGCCCAAGTTCTACCGCCATCGACTTTGAAATGATATTGACCGCGGCTTTGGAACCGTTGTACCAAGTCAGGC
>JABMMR010000183.1 GCA_013205525.1 Burkholderiales bacterium
ACCATGAGCGCTGCCGAATACGCGCAAGCCTTGATCGCGGTTCAACAATCACAAACAGCGATCAATGCATGGGTAAGCCTTGACAACGATGCCTTGCTGGCCGCTGCCCGCGCATGCGACAGCGGCGGTTGGTGCAGTCAAGCCGACAAGGCCTTGGCGGGTATTCCCATTGCTTTGAAAGACAACATCGATACGCTTGACTTAAGCACCTCGGGTGGCACGCCGGCATTGAAGGACGCACAGCCTTTGCACAACGCACCGGTTGCACAAAGCTTGTTTGACGCCGGCGCTTTGCTGGCAGGCAAAACCAATATGCACGAATTGGCTTTTGGTATCAGCACCAACAACGCCTACACGGGTGCCACCCACAACCCTTGGAATCACGACATGATTGCGGGCGGCAGCAGCGGTGGGTCTGCAGCTGCGGTGGCGGCTCGCATGGTGCCAGCGGCTTTGGGCACAGACACAGGCGCCTCGGTCAGGCTGCCGGCGGCTTTGTGCGGCGTGGTGGGGTTTCGCCCGACTGTGGGGCGTTACTCGGGCGCGGGCATCATTCCTATTTCGCACACCCGCGACACCGCTGGCCCCATCACCCGCAGTGTGCAAGACGCCGCATTGATAGACAGCGTGTTGTGTGGCGCGGGTGTGGGCTTAGACAAGCCAGACCTCAAAGGCTTGCGCTTAGGCCTGCCTCGCATCGACTTTTACCAAGGCGCGGATACCGAGGTGTTGGATGCGATGGAGGCCTTGCTGGCGCAACTGGCCCGCGCGGGTGTGACGTTGGTGGAAGGCGATGTGGCAGGTATGGCTGGTCTGAACGCGCAAGTGGGTTTTCCACTGGCGCTGTATGAGTTGACCGTGGACTTGCCGGCTTACCTGAACCACAACCGTTACAAATTAAGTTTGGCGCAGATTGCCGAAAAAATTGCCAGTCCTGATGTGGCAGGCATTGTGGGCTCGCAACTGGGCGACCAAGCTATGCCGCGCGCAGCCTATGAAGCGGCTTTGAAAGCGCGTGTGCATTTGCAAGCGGCTTATGCCGAGCACTTTTTGGCTCACCGTTTGGATGCACTGGTGTTTCCCACCACCGTGTTGCCTGCACGCCCGATTGGGCAAGATGAAACCGTCGAACTCAACGGCGCTCAAGTGCCTACCTTTCCCACCTATATCCGCAACACCGACCCAGGCAGCAACGCCGGTATTCCCGGCATCAGCATCCCCATGGGCTTGACCAAGGCGGGTTTGCCACTGGGCTTGGAGTTGGATGGGCCGGTGTCTAGCGACAGGCGTTTGTTGGCAGTTGCTGCTGCCATCGAAGCCTTGCTGCCGCCCATGCCTGCACCCAAGCGCTGAGTTCGGCATTCTATGAATGCTTGGAACAGTGCTATATTCTGACCTTAATAGTCAGAATATCAAGGTGCTCAATGAAAGCATGGCAAATGCAAGAAGCCAAGGCCCGTTTGTCCGAGGTCGTCAAATGCGCCGAGAGCGAGGGCCCCCAATACATCACCCACCACGGACACTCGGTAGCGGTGGTGGTGTCTCAGGCCATGTACAGCCGTCTTACTGGCAATGAACATGGCTTGGAAGATCTGATGCGTCGATCCCCCTTGTTTGGTGCCGATGATGTGGTGTTTGTGCGCGACCCCAGCCTGACACGAGATGTCTCACTATGAGCTATTTGCTCGACACCAATGTATTGTCTGAGTTGCGGCGCAAAAGCCCAGACGCGGGGGTGTCTGCTTGGTTCGCCCAAAGACCTTCAGCCTCGCTTTATTTGAGCGTCTTGACACTGGGCGAACTACGCAAAGGCGTCGATGGATTGAGTGACGCAAACAGACGGATGTTGCTCACCGATTGGGTGCAAACGGAGTTGGCGGCTTTTTTTCTGGGGCGTGTCTTGAATATTGACGCTCAAGTGGCCGACCGTTGGGGGCAATTGCTAGCCTCTGCAGGAAGACCATTGCCAGCCGTTGACAGCTTATTGGCAGCAACGGCCTTGGTGCATGGTTTGCGAATGGTCACCAGAAACACCCGTGATTTTGAAGGCTTGGGTTTGGAGTTGATCAACCCTTGGACATCATCACCCGCTATTTAGGCGCCCCAGACCTCTTGCAATCGCTTGTTAGCCTTCACATCAGTCAAACCTCGGAGTTTCTTTATGAAAATACCTTTTATTGCCCGTTTGCTGACCACGTTTTTGTTTGTCAGTTCATCCGCGGTCTGGTCGCCCCATTGCTAGCTCAACCCGAACTCCTCGACCCATTGCTGGGTGTGTCCAGACAAAAGGCCTGAACCATGGAACTGTTACAAACCTATCCGCTCTTGTGGATCTTGCTGGCCGTTTTGGTGGGCTTGCAAATCGGTAGTTTTTTGAATCTCTTGATTTGGCGCTTACCCCAGATGATTCAAAACGATTGGGCCGATGAGGTCATGCGTTTTCAAGGACAAGACCCGCCCGCCCGAGATGTTTTCAATTTGTTTTTGCCGCGCTCGCATTGCACCACTTGCAAGACAAGCTTAGGTGTCAGTGAGCTGGTGCCGGTGTTGAGTTTTTTGTGGCTCAAAGCGCGTTGCCGCCATTGCCAAGCCAGCGTGTCTTGGCGCTATCCCTTGGTTGAGTTGGCTGTGGCTGCTTGGTGGGCTTGGTCGGCCGCGCAGGGCGGCG
>JABMMR010000184.1 GCA_013205525.1 Burkholderiales bacterium
ATCATCGCCATTGCCACAGCACTTGGCAAGGGTGCGGTGGGTGTGCTTCGCATCAGCGGCTGGGGCTTGCAAAATTTCGCCAATGCACTCTGTCAACAAACGCTAGAACCCAGATGCGCGCATTTGATCTTGTTAAAAGATGCGTATGGCCAAGTGTTGGATCAGGTTTTAGCTTTATTTTTTCCAAGCCCACACAGTTACACCGGTGAAGATGTTTTAGAGCTTCAAGGCCACGGTGGACCGGTTGTTATGTCCATGCTGCTCGACAGATGTTTGTCGTTTGCCGCGCAAGAGCAAACACACTTGCCCGGCTTGCGCAGGGCCATGCCAGGCGAATTTACCCAGCGCGCTTTTTTAAACCACAAAATGGACTTGGCACAAGCCGAGGCAGTCGCCGACCTGATAGATGCGCAAACCCAGGCCGCCGTTCGGGGGGCAGGCCGCTCCTTGGCCGGCGAGTTCTCGCAACAGGTTGCGCACATTCAAGATCAGCTGCTGCGTTTGCGCATCTTGGTTGAGGCGAGTTTAGATTTTCCAGAAGAAGACATCGATTTTGTGACCCAAGCCGATGTGGGCGGACAACTTGTGCGCATCACCCAAGCGCTGGGCCTCTTGCGCGATAAAGCACAACAAGGCGCTTTGCTAAGAGACGGCATGAAGCTGGTGCTCGCAGGCCAACCCAATGCGGGTAAGAGCTCGCTGTTAAATGCCCTGACCGGGCAAGAGGTGGCGATTGTGACCCCTGTGGCCGGCACCACGCGCGATGTGCTGACACAAGAGATTGCCATGGAGGGCGTACCAGTGCATGTGGTCGACACGGCAGGGTTGCGCCAAGGGGAAAGCCTGGATGAGGTTGAAAGCATAGGCATCGCAAGGGCTTGGGCGCAGGTGGGCGACGCAGAGGTGGTGGTGCTCTTACATGATTTGACGCGCCAGCAAGAAGCGGCGTATGTGCAAAAGCAAAATGATTTAACAGCCCAAGTGTTGCAGCGCAAGCAAGCCAACAGCATGGTGCTGCATGTTTTCAATAAAGCCGATCTTGTCGATCAAAACCATAGCCATACACAGCATGAAAACGCCATTTTTATCTCGGCCAAGACGGGCCAAGGTTTGCAAGAGTTCAAAACAACGCTGTTGCAAAGTGTTGGCTGGCAAAGTGCTCACCAAGAGGGGGTATTTTCAGCGCGCGCCAGGCATGTGCAAGCCTTGCAGAAGGTACAAGCGCATACCGCACAAGCCTTGGCCTGTTTGCAAGAGTCAGTTCCAGCTTTGGACTTATTGGCCGAAGAATTGCGTTGCGCACAGCAGCAGTTGTCCTCTCTTACTGGCACGATGAGCGCCGACGACTTGCTTGGCGAAATATTTTCAAGTTTTTGCATTGGCAAATAAGGCGCAGCATAATGAGCCCTATGAATGACTTTTCCAATGAACAGGGCGAGAAAGCCTTGGCCTTGGCGGCCAAAACCCTGACCATAGAGGCGGACGCGATATTGGCTTTAAAGACGCGCCTTGGTACTGACTTTCTTAAAGCAGTGCAGTCTTTATTGGCTGTGCGTGGGCGGGTGGTGGTCATGGGCATGGGGAAAAGTGGCCACATCGGCAGAAAAATTGCCGCCACTTTGGCCTCGACAGGAACGCCAGCTTTTTTTGTACACCCAGGCGAGGCCAGCCACGGCGATTGGGGCATGGTTACCCATGATGATGTGGTGTTGGCCCTTTCCAACAGCGGCGAGAGCCAAGAGTTGTCGGCTATTTTGCCCATGATCAAGCGCCAAGGCATTGTCTTGATTGCGATAACAGGTAATGCGCAATCGACACTGGCCCAACACGCCCATATCGTGCTCGACAGCGCTGTCGAAAAAGAGGCCTGTCCTATGAACTTGGCGCCTACCGCCAGCACCACAGCACAGTTGGCCTTGGGCGACGCATTGGCGGTGGCGGTACTTGATGCGCGAGGTTTTAACTCCATCGACTTTGCCCGCTCACACCCAGGCGGCAGCTTGGGGCGACGATTGCTCACCCATGTGTCTGATGTGATGCGAACAGCAGATGCCATACCCAGTGTGACGCCACTCACCGACTTTTCTGATTTGATGCGCGAAATGAGCCGAAAAGGTTTGGGTATTTCAGCCATCGTCGACGAGGCTGGCCTGCTGTTGGGAATATTCACAGACGGGGACTTGCGTCGCTTGATTGAAAAAGGGGTCGATGCGCGTTGTTTGCTGGCACAAGATGTGATGAAGCTCCAACCAACGACCATCCATGCAAATGCCTTGGCCGCTGAAGCCGCACAGTTAATGGAGCAAAAGCGCATCACCAGTCTTTTGGTGGTAGATCAACAACAGCATTTGTGTGGTGCGCTCAACAGCAACGACTTGATGCGGGCCAAGGTGATTTGATGTCTGTATTTCCAAGTGTGTCACCTGAAATTTTAAAAAAAGCTGGCGCGGTCAAGCTGCTGCTGTTGGATGTTGATGGGGTCCTGACCGATGGCGGGTTGACTTACAGCGAAAGCAGCGAACAAACTAAGCGCTTCAATACCTTGGATGGGCATGGATTGAAACTGCTTCAGCGTGTGGATATCCATGTTGGCGTCATCTCGGGGCGCGACAGTGCCGCTTTGCGTAAGCGCTTGTCAGACTTAGGCCTCGACCATGTTTATGCGGGGGTCCATAACAAGAGAGCGGCAGCGGATGCCTTATTGCAAACTTTGGGGCTGAATTGGTCGCAAGTGGCCGCCATGGGCGACGATTGGCCAGACTTGGCCATGCTCATGCCCGCCGCCTTTTCTTGTGCCCCGCCTCAAGCGCATGCCGAGGTTTTATCCCGCGTCGATTGGGTCACCTCCAAAGCCGCAGGCCACGGCGCGGTTCGTGAGGTTTGCGACTTGTTGTTGCAGGCGAGGGATGCTTATGAAGCAGTTTTGAAAGAGGCTTTGTTGTGAACAATTTGCCTCGTCTTCCCTCGCCGTTGTCCGTGTCGGTTTGGCGCAAGAGACTAGAAAAAACAAGTGCATTCATTCCCATGCTGTTATTGGCCATGTTGCTATGGGCCAGTTTTTGGTTGCTGCGCAACGCACCCCAGGCAACACCCAGTCAGATTTCGGCCCCCCCTTCTCAAGAGCCCGATTATTTTGCAAGCGATTTCATTTTGAAGACGTATTCTTTGCAAGGAAAACTGAAATCTTTTTTACAGGGTCGTACATCGGCGCACTACCCCGACACATTAACCAACTTGATTGAACAACCGGTGGTTCATTCGGTGTCGTCTTCCGGTCGAATAACCACCGCAGTTGCAAAGCGATCTTTGTCAAACGAGGACGGGTCTGAAATACAACTCATGGGCCAAGCCGTGGTGTACAAACAGGGCTTGTCACAACAGGACCCCGACATCACTTTGCGCAGTGAGTTTATTCATTTGTTTGCGAATACCGATAAATTACTTACCTATGCGCCTGTCAAAATTGAGCGAGGTAAAAACCGCTTTGAAGGGCAAAACCTCAAGGCAGACAACCTCAATCAGCGCTTTTTTTTACAAGGACGGGTTAAAGCCTTGTTGGTTCCAACGCAACGCCCATAAAAAAGGGCTTGAAATATCAAGCCCTTTTTGTTTTAGCAAATCGCTAAGACAAGTGCGATCAATAGTCGTTTCGGCCAGAGGGGCCGCTGTTTTGACGAGCGCCGCCGCCTGCGCCTTCGCGACGACCACCACCACCGTAGCCGCCACCACCGCCATCACGACGACCGCCACCCCCACCGCCACCGTAGCC
>JABMMR010000185.1 GCA_013205525.1 Burkholderiales bacterium
GATCATCCGGTGGTGCAAGCCACTTTGGAAGAAGCCAGTGAAGCCTTGGACCAAGACCTTACCAAGCTGATTCACCAAGGCCCCAAAGAGGCATTGGCACTGACCACCAATACTCAGCCGGTGATGCTGGTGGCAGGCGTTGCGGCTTACCGCGTTTGGCGCGCCGAAGGGGGTGCCACCCCAGCTTGTGTCGCTGGACATTCTTTGGGCGAATACGCGGCCTTGGTCGCCAGTGGCGTGCTGAGCTTGTCGCAGGCCGTGTCCTTGGTACGTTTGCGCGCACAGGCCATGCAAGAGGCCGTGCCGGTGGGCACGGGCGCCATGGCGGCGGTTTTAGGTTTGCCCGCCGACCAAGTCAATGCGCTGTGCCAACAAGCGCAGGCCAGCTTTGGCCTAGACAGCGCCGAGGTGGTGCAAGCGGCCAATTTCAACGACCCGGGTCAAACCGTGATTTCTGGCAGCAAGGCGGCGGTAGACAAAGCTTGCGAGCTTCTCAAGGGTGCTGGCGCCAAGCGCACTTTGCTGTTGCCGGTGTCTGCGCCGTTTCATTGCGCACTGATGAAGCCCGCCGCTGAACGGCTGCGCCAAGCAATGTCTGGTATTGATCTCCAAGCGCCCCAAATCCCTTTAATCAACAACATCGATGTGGCCAGCCCCAGCAGTGCCGACGATATCCGCGACGCTTTGTACCGCCAAGCCTTCGGGCCGGTGCGCTGGGTTGAGGTGATTCGGGCCATGCACCCACGCGGCGTGACCCATGTGGTCGAGTGCGGCCCTGGCAAGGTACTGAGCGGCATGACCCCACGCATCCAAGACAGTCTGCAAACCGCCTCTTTATTTGACCCGGCCTCTTTGGCTCAGGTACAGGCTCTTTTATCTTGACAAACATGACTCACCCAGACAGTTCGCCCCAGATCGCCTTGGTGACCGGTGCCTCACGCGGCATCGGCGCCTCGATTGCGTTTGGCTTGGCGCAAAACGGTTTTCACGTCACCGGCACCGCCACGACCCCTGAAGGCGCGGCTCGCATCAGCGAGCAGTTGTCAGGCTTTGCGGGCTGTCAAGGCGCGTGTTTGCAGGTCAACGACGGTGCAGCGGTGCAGGCCTTGATCGACGACATGGTCAGCCGTTTGGGCGGTGTGCATGTGTTGGTCAACAACGCCGGCATCACCCGCGACACCTTGGCCATGCGCATGAAAGACGACGATTGGGACGCGGTGGTGGACACCAACCTCAAGGCGGTGTTTCGCTTGAGTCGCGCCGTCATGAAGCCCATGATGAAGCAGCGCTATGGCCGCATCATCAATATCACCAGTGTGGTGGGCGCCGCCGGCAACCCAGGCCAAGCCAATTACGCCGCCGCCAAAGCCGGCGTGGCTGGCATGACCCGCGCCTTGGCGCGCGAGCTGGGCAGCCGTCACATCACCGTCAACTGTGTGGCGCCGGGCTTCATCGAAACCGATATGACGGCTGGATTGCCGCCCGAACAACAACAAGCCTTGCTGGGCCAGATTCCTCTGGGACACCTAGGTAAACCCGAAGATGTGGCCTTTGCCGTGGCTTTTTTGGCCAGTTCACAGGCGGCTTACATCACCGGACAAGAGATTCACGTCAATGGCGGGATGTACATGGCCTAATACCTCGGTATAAGTCATTAGCAAGCCGTATCGTCCGCGCGGCTAAAATCGCGGACTTCTAACCAACCCTCTGAGGGAAACATGAGCGATATCGAATCACGTGTCAAAAAAATCATTGCCGAACAACTCGGCGTGGAAGAGTCACAAGTCACCAATGAAAAAGCCTTCGTGGCCGATCTGGGCGCAGACTCCTTGGACACGGTGGAACTGGTGATGGCATTGGAAGACGAATTTGGTATTGAAATTCCAGATGAAGACGCCGAAAAAATCACCACTGTGCAAAACGCTGTTGATTACGCATTGGCGCATAAAAAAGCCTAATTTCCGAGGTTTCGCATGAGCCGTCGTCGCGTAGTCGTGACAGGCTTGGGTTGTGTGTCCCCCGTTGGAAACACGGCCCAAGAATCCTGGACGCGCATTTTGGCCGGTCAGTCTGGCATCGCTCGCATCACCCATTTTGATGCGTCTGCGTTTGCCTGCCACTTCGCCGGAGAGGTGAAAAACTTCAACCTCGACGCCTATATCTCCCCCAAAGAGGCGCGCACCATGGATACGTTTATCCATTACGGTGTGGTTGCTGGCTTGCAAGCGGTGGCGGATGCAGGCTTGGCCACGGGCGAGTCCTTGGACGAGGAAACCTCTTACCGCATCGGTTGCCTGATTGGCTCGGGCATTGGCGGCTTGCCGCTGATTGAAAACATGCGCGATGAACTGGTCGCGCGCGGCCCGCGCCGTATCTCACCGTTTTTTGTACCAGCTTCCATCATCAATATGATTTCGGGCCATGTCTCCATGCGTTGCGGCTTCAAAGGCCCCAATTTGGCTATCGCCACCGCTTGCACCACCGGTTTGCACAGCATTGGCGAGGCTGGGCGAATCATCGAATATGGGGATGCGGATGTGATGGTGGCAGGTGGGGCTGAGGCCACCATTTCGCCTTTGGGTTTGGGCGGCTTTGCTGCCATGCGAGCGCTGTCGACCCGCAATGACGACCCGCAAAGCGCCTCGCGCCCCTGGGACCGCGACCGTGATGGTTTTGTGCTGGGCGAAGGCGCAGGGGTGGTGGTGCTTGAAGAATACGAGTTTGCCAAGGCCCGTGGCGCGCGCATTTATGCCGAATTGATAGGCTATGGACGCAGCGGCGACGCCGGTCACATGACCGCCCCCAATAGGGATGGCCCACGCCGCGCCATGGTCAACGCTTTACGCAATGCGCAAATCAACCCCGACCAAGTGGATTACCTTAATGCGCACGGTACCTCAACGCCGCTTGGCGACATCAACGAAACCCAGGCCATCAAAGCCGGCTTTGGTGAGCATGCCAAATCTATGGTGGTCAGTTCAACCAA
>JABMMR010000186.1 GCA_013205525.1 Burkholderiales bacterium
CGTTTGGTTTTGTTGCATAACGCTGCGGTGTTGCTACTTCCTTTCAGAGCAGGCGAAGCCGGCTACCCCTTGCTGGTCAAACAAGTCTTTGGTGCGCCTGTGTATCAGTCGCTTCGAAGCCTGATGTGGTTGCGCCTGCAAGACCTGCTTGTGTTGGGCTTGCTTGCCGTGTGGCTGTGGCCAAACCTACACTGGGCTTGGCCTCTGCTGTTCACCGTTGGCCTCTTGGGGTTGATCTTTTTACCGCCAAGCTATTGGCTCATGCTGCTCAAGCGACGCGCAACTTGGGCAGGGTTGTTGCGAAAAATGCTGCACCGCCGAGCGCCCCGCAGCGCTTGGTTGCTGTCGCTGGCTAACTGGCTGTGCAAGCTGAGCGTGGTGGCGATTTTGCTGTTGTCCTTGTTGGCCATTTCCCCTCAAGCTGCTTTTCAAGGCGCCTTGGGTGGCGAGTGGGCGGGTTTGCTGCCTTTGCAAGGGCCTGCAGGCCTGGGCACTTACGAGGCAGGTGTGTGGTTGGCCGCTGGTTTGCAAGACGCCTCGGTAGCCGCCCAGTTACCCGCTGCTGCTTTGCTGGTGCATTTTTTTTGTCTGGCGGTGTCTTTGGGCGCAGCCTTGCTGGCCTTTGCTCTTTTGCGTTGGCCAGCCCCCCTCGCTGCGAATGGCGACAATAGCTGAATGACGCCTTTGAACATGAACACCCCGCACGTCCTTGCCGACACCACAGACCGCCGCATTCCCGCGCACCGCTTATCGGTGGTGGTTCCCATGTACAACGAAGTCGAGCTGGCGGGCGACCTGATAGACGCGGTGCAAGCCGCACTTGAAGACTACCCTTGGCCTTGGGAGTTGGTCATCGTCGACGACGGCAGCACCGATGGCACTTGGTTTCGATTAAGCCAGCATGCCGCTGAGGTGGGGCCACACATACGCGCACTGCGCTTGCAGCGTAATTTCCGCCAAACCGCCGCCATGCAAGCCGGTATCGATTGCGCTCGTGGCGACGTCATCGTCACCATGGATGGCGACTTGCAAAACGACCCTCGCGACATTCCCATGTTGGTCGAGCATTTGCTGGTTGAGGACAAAGACATCGTGGCGGGCTGGCGGCAAAACCGCCAAGATGGTTTTTTCTTACGCAAAATTCCATCCTTCATTGCCAACCGCTTGATTCGCAAAGTCAGCGGCTTGAATTTCAAAGATCTGGGCTGCAGTTTGAAAGCCTTTCGCGCACCGGTCTTGCGCAAAATTCGTCTTTATGGCGAGATGCACCGGTTTATTCCTGCGTGGTTGTCCACCGTCACCTCGCCCGAGCGCATGGCCGAGTTGCCGGTGCGCCACCATGCACGAACCAAAGGTCAATCCAAATACGGTATTTCGCGCACCCTGAGGGTGATAGTTGACATGCTGTCCATTCACTATTTTTTACGCTTTGGCACCCGCCCGGGTCATTTCTTTGGCGGCATTGGTCTGGCCGTGTTGTCGCTTGGCGTGGGTATTTTGTTCTACCTCATGGTGCTCAAATTCATGGGTGAGTCGATTGGCACCAGACCCCTGATGTTTGTGGGATTTTTCTGTGTATTGGGAGGCTTGCAGTTTTTGACCACCGGAGTATTGGCCGAGTTGCTGATGCGCACTTATTACGAAGGCGGTAAAGCCAAGGCCTACCATTTGGTCGATGCGCCCACCCCACAGCACAACGAAGGCTGGCATGGCAGGCTCTGAAGCGCCACTTAGGCGCTGGTGGGGTTATGTTGGCGCACTTTTATTGCTGGGCTACTTTTTACTAGGCCTTGGCCAAAGCCTGTTGTTCGATGTGGACGAAGGTGCTTTTTCTGAAGCAACCCGTGAAATGGTGGTCAGTGGCGACTGGGGCCACACCACCTTGAATGGTGCGGACCGGTTTGACAAACCCATAGGCGTGTACTGGTTGCAAGCACTGAGCGTTTCGCTTTTGGGGCTGAATGAATTCGCTTTGCGACTGCCCTCCGCGCTGTCGGCATGGCTGGCGTGTATGGCGCTGGCCTTGACCGCCCACAAGGCTTGGGGGCCGCGAGCCGCTGTGTTGGCTGCCATGGTGTTTGCCAGCAGCTTAGGGCCTTGGGCCATGGCACGCACGGCCACCGCAGATTCGCTGCTTGGCTTGTGGTTGATGTTGTCTGCGCTGGATTTGTGGCGCTATGTGTCTACACAGGAGCGCAGCGCTTTGCGCCGCACCGCCTTGTGGATGGCCTTGGGTGTCCTCACCAAAGGTCCGGTGGCTGTGCTGATTCCCGCTGCGGTATTGCTGCTGTGGCAAGTCTGCGGACCCAGCGCCGGTTTGCTGCAAAAAACATTGCGCGATGTCTGGTCGTGGCTCATCTTTGTGGCGGTTGCTGCGCCTTGGTATATCTACGCTTGGCTGCGCCACGGAGATGCATTCATCCAAGGTTTTTTTCTGCGTCACAACCTTGATCGCTTCAGTGCGCCAATGGAGGGGCATGGCGGGGGCTGGTTGTACTTTGTGCTGGTGTTGCCTTTGTTATGGATGCCTTGGACACCCTTGGCGCTGAGCCTATTTTCCCGCTGGAAAGAGCTGTGGGCCACGCCTTTGCTGCGCTTTGCTTTGCTGTGGGTGGGCTTTGTGGTGATGTTTTTTTCGCTCTCAGCAACCAAGTTGCCGCACTATGTCTTGTATGCCGCGCCAGGCATTGTGCTGTTGTTGACCTATGCAGGTCTGCATGCCAAGAACCGTTTGTGGTGGGGCTGTGCGGCCTTGCTGGTGGTTTGGTTGCTTCTGCTCTTGATGCTGCCCAACCTATTGCGCAACAACCCCCAATGGATAGGCGACAGTTTGTACCGCAATTTGTTGCAAACCTCTGTGCCCCCCAACTTTGTGCGATCTGTCAGCGCCGCTGTGCTGCTGATACAAATTCTGTGGCTGCTCTCTGGCCGTTTTCTGCCCGCAGCTGTTCAATTACCGAGGTTTGGTTTGCTTGCCATGGGTTGCACAATGGTCTTGAGTTTGGGCGTGCTGCCTTGGTGGAGCCAGACCTTACAAGGCCCTGTACGTGGCTTGGCTGCACAAGCGCAGTCGCAAGCCACTGTGCAATGGGGCTTGCATTACCCCTCTTTTGCTTTGTACCGTCAAAGCCCCGCCCCAAGGCGCGCGCCTGAAGAAGGCGAATGGGCCTTGGTCAGAACAGACCGACCCACTTGGCCAGCAAACTGGCCGGTGCTTGCCAGCGAACGCGGCTTTGCCTTGGTCATGCGACCCATGGGCTCTGCGCCTGCACCATGATCCAACTGCTGTCAATATTGCTGCTGGGTCTGTGGGTGCTTCGAATGCTCACCTCGGCTTACAGCGGCGCGGGACTGTTTGTTGATGAAGCCCAATACTGGGAATGGAGCCGCGAACTGGCATGGGGCTATTACTCCAAACCACCTCTGCTACCGGTGCTGATCAAAGTGTCTGTCTGGGTGGCGGGCGACAGCACTGCGGGAGTGCGTTGGCTGGTGCAGTTGTGCTGGGCCGTGGTGCCTTTGGTGTTGTGGCGATTGGGCTGGGAAATGCAACGCGACAGCCAGCGTACTTTGTCTTCACCCCACGCCATAGGCGCATGGGCCGCCGTACTCTTTGCCAGCAGTTTGGTCAGCGGTGTGCTGGGTCAAGTAGCCACCACCGATGGCCCGCTGATGCTTTTTTGGGCCTTGCAACTGTGGCTGATGTGGCGGGCTTTGGCGCAACCGACACACCTCAGCCGTTGGTTGCTTGTGGGTTTGGTGCTGGCCTTGGGCCTGTTGTCCAAATACACCCTGTCTGCCGTGCTGGCGAGTTGGGTTTTGTGGTGGTGGTTTGCCCACAGAACAGTTGCTGTCAGCAAAGGCATGGCTTTGGCTGCAAGCGTGGCCACCTTGGCCATGCTGCCTCATCTGGCTTGGAACCAAGCGCACGACTGGCCCACTTTGAAACATACCGCCGATTTATTGGCCGATGGACGCACCACGATTCCAGCAGGTTTTGCCGCAGTCACGCTTCGCTTGGGCGAATATTTGGCTTCACAGGGCTTGCTTGCCGGACCGGTTCTGTGGGTCATGGCACTCTTGGGTTTATCCCGCTGGCTACTGAATAAAAAATCGGCCTCTTCGTCCAGCCAGCCATCGCCAGCCGTTTGGGCTTGGCATGCCAGTTGGCCTTTGTGGACGATTGGCGCTATTCAAGCCATGCAAGGCACGGCGCAAATCAACTGGCCTGCGCCCGCATTGTTGGGCGGGTGTTTGGCATTGGCTTGGTTGTTGGCTGCGGGCCAAACACATTGGCGCTGGCGAGGCCTTGTGCTGGCTTTGGTGATCTCTGGTTTGTTCGCAAGTGCAGTGTCCTTGGGCGGCGACTGGCGCGCACGCTTGGGGCTTTCGGTACAAAAATCCAAATGGGATTTATGGGGCCGTGCGCGGGGTTGGCAAGAAGCATTGCAGCCCTTGCAAGCGCTGGCGGCTCAACACCCAGCAGCCACTTTGGTGGCGCTAGACCGCAGCTTGATTATTCACTCTGCCTACGCGTGGCGCGAGCAGCAAACCATGGCCTTGAGCTGGCAACAAACACTAAAGCCACTACATCATTACGATTTGCTCTACCGTTTTGAGCCTGCCAAACACCCGGAGCCTGTCTTGCTACTGGTGATGGGTGAGTTGCCCGCGTTTGTTCGTGCCAGATACGGCCAAGTGCAACTCTTGTCTGATCCACAGCCTGCGGGGCGAGCGATTTTCTTGTGGTTATTGAAAGACCCGCTGCCATGAAAGCCCGCCAGCGCGAATATCTGTGGGGGGGTGTAGGTTTGGCTTTATCGCTGGGCGTGTTTACGCTCTGGCCCGAACTCGATGTGGTGGTCACCCACTATTTCTATGAGATCAGCAGTCAGAGTTTTCCGGCCAATCAATCGGGTCTTGTTCAAGCCGTCTATGTCGCGACCCCTTGGTTGGGTCGAGCCCTGTTTATCGCTTGCTGCGTGGGGTGGCTGTTACTCAAAATAGGGCCGCGCCCCCATACCTTGGCATGGCGCAGACGCATGCTTGCGTGGCTGATCATGGCCGCAGTGGGCTTGGGCTTGGTGGTCGACTGGGGCTTGAAAGACCATGTGGGTCGGCCGCGCCCCGAGCAACTGCAGATCTTTGGCAACAGCAAACCTTTTGTACCTGCGTTTGAACTCAGCACCCATTGCGATGTGAATTGCGGCTTTGTCAGCGGCCATGCGGCTGCAGGTTTCAGTCTGATGACTTGGGGCATTTGGTCGGCTTGGCCCAGACGCAAACGTTGGCTGCTGATGGGCTCGATAGCCGGTCTTTTCATCGGCGGCGTGAGAATTGTGCAAGGCGGGCATTTCCTGAGCGATGTGATTTTTTCCGGTTGGGCGGTCTGGTTGACCTATGTATTGTTGCGCCATGCTTGGCTACGGCTTAGACAAAAAGGTTTCAAGCGTCGCACGTCGAGGGCTTAAGCCTGCAAAGCGTGTTTTATTGTTAAGTTACAGTTCGTGATTGTTTTTTTAACCCAAGATTTACCCCATGGAACTTCTGACTGATCCGCAAATGTGGGTGGCACTGGCCACCTTGACCTTGCTCGAACTCGTGCTGGGCATTGACAACATCATCTTTATCTCTATTTTGGTCAGCAAACTGCCCAAGGCGCAGCAAGAAATGGCACGGCGCATTGGCTTGTTCATGGCCATGTTCATGCGCATTGGTTTGCTGCTGTTGTTGTCGGTCATCATCGGTTTGGTCGAACCCATCTTCACTGTCCTAGAACAGTCGTTCTCTGGGCGAGACTTGATTTTGTTGGCTGGCGGCTTGTTCCTGATTTGGAAAAGCACGGGCGAGATTCACCACTCATTGGAAGGCGAGGAAGCGTCTATAGGCGTCCAAGCCAAAGCCAATCTGGCAGCCACCATCGTGCAAATCATGCTGATTGACTTGGTGTTTTCTCTGGACTCCATCATCACCGCGGTTGGCATGGTCGACGATGTGCGCATCATGATCGCGGCTGTGCTGATTTCCTTGGGGCTGATGATGCTGTTTGCCAAAAGCATTGGCGAGTTTGTCGACGCACACCCCTCCATCAAAATGCTGGCTTTGAGCTTTTTGGTAGTGGTCGGTGTGGTCTTGGTCGCCGAGGGCTTTGGCCACCACGTGCCCAAAGGCTATATCTACTTTGGCATGGCCTTCGCGTTTGGCGTCGAGATGCTCAACATCCGCTTTCGCAAAAAGCGTACCGCTCCCCCCGTGCAGTTGCGCCCAGCGCAGATGCCGGGTGACGATGACTGATGTTCTGGTCTAAGGCCTTGCCAAGGCTCACACTTGTTGTGTGTAGCCTGTGCCCAGCGCTTGGGTTTGGCCAAAGCACAAATTGCCTGCAAAGCACCACCTATTTCGCGGGCTTTTACCAAGATTTGTACACCATGCACCGACATGGCTTAGATACCTTTGCCTCTGACTCGGCTGAGCGCCAGATGTATTTTTTTCAAGTGCAGCGCAGTGGTGACAAATTGGAGGCGAATATTGTGAAAAGTGTGCGGGACGAAAACACTTTATCCGCCAGCGACAGGAAGCAACGCATACAACTGCACCATGCTGTCGGGCAGCGTGTTCGCGATATGGCTGCAACTGACGCCCAAAACACGCAACCTAAAGACAAAGCAAGCGTTTTATTGGCGCTACAAGAGGTTTGCTTGTAAGCCCAGGCTCTTAACAACCCGAGTTGTTCACGGCCCCATCGGGCATGATGGTTTTGCAAAATTTGGCTTCATCAAGCTTGGCCTCGTCCAACTTGGCACCTTTAAGGTTGGCGCCCGTCAGTACCGCGCCTTTCAAGTTGGCCTTGGAGAGCACCGCGTCGCTCAGGTCGGCGCCTGTGAGGTTGGCTTCACGTAAGTAGGCATTGCTGAAATTGGCCAAGTGTAAATTGGCGCCACTGAGGTCGGCACGGCGCAAATTGGCGTCTTCAAAGTTGGTCAGCAAGGTGCGCTTTTCCATGGGGCGCTCGCCCATGTTGGCTAGCCTCATCACAGCACCCGACAAATTGGCGTTTTGAAAGTCTGCGCCGCGCATATCGCGACCCGCCATGGGGGCGTCGGTCAGGTCGCAGTATTTACAAACATTGGTGGTTTTAAAGTCCTCAAATTTCGCGGCATCAAAGGCGACAGCAGCCCAAGGCCAAGCCAACAGCAAAGAAGACATGCACACAGCAGCCTGACGGGATGAAGCTTTGGACAACATGGCAATTCCTTTGAACAAAACCAGTTTCAGCCACCCATAATACCCAAGGGCCATTGGACTGTGGGAATTAATTTGCCGAAAGCCCTCCAAAATGCGAACCGTGCGATCATTGCCCCAACACAAGAAACCATGCCCATGTTGAATCATCGTCTGCGCTTTTTTATGACTTTTTGGACTGTATGGTCCCTCGTTGCTGGGATGACTTTGCCAATGGGTTCAGCCATGGCCCAAACCGAGGTCACCATCAACCAGCCTGGCTCGCCTGCCATTCTCATAGATGGCAACAAGATCATGGATGCCAAACCCACAACCGCCACCAAGCCCCGCAAACCTGCCGCGCCCGCGCCTGCAGACAGCTACACCTCGCGTGGTGGCGTGCCGCAAAGCAGCACTGAGGAAAGCCTTTTGTCCAACGGCTTGGTTTGCAAAACAGAAAAAGGGCAACGCACATGCCGCTAAAAACACATGCTTGGGCTTTATGCAAAGTCTTGATGGCTTTGGGGCTGAGTTGCTCTAGCGTTTGGGGCTACACCTTGACTTGTGATGCCCAAGGCAGTTTTCCCGAGATGGAAAAAATCATTGTCAAACCCGCCACGGTTGAAGTCAATATCGAGAGTATTGGCAATCATCTCTACATCAAGATCGAGGGGCCCAAACTCTATGCCACTTTCGTCAACACCTTGATCACCGAAGAGTTCAAAGGCCAAGACCTCACCTCCAAGACCAGCATATGGGTCAAACGAAAACATATCGCCAGCCAAGACGAGACCGAAATCAAAATCACCCGCCAACCTGTCACCTTGTATGCATCCAAAGATGTCCAGCGTTATGGCAAAAATTTGAAATTCCTCGTCACTGGCGCTTGCCAACTTCCTGCTTAAATGTATTTCCACCATGTCTGATTTAACCGTACGCAAACTCCTGATTGATCTTGACACGCCGTTTGAGCTGCGCTGGAATGGAGGAGACGCCTTCACTTCCGCCTTCATGAATGCCTTGTCCTTGAGTTTTCCCTTGGGTGAGCAATTCTTCATTGACTCACTGCGCCTAGGTGTCAAAGAGTTGTCACCTGAACGGCAAGCCGAGCTTGCCCAAGATATCAAAGGTTTTATCGGGCAAGAAGCCACCCACCGGCGTATCCACGAACGCTTCAATCTGCATGTCTTGAACCAAGGCATGGTCAACCATTGGGAGCGCAGAATTTTGCGCCGCATTGATTACATCAACCAGAAAAAGCCCATTCATGCTGTCGCTGTGACTGCCGCTTATGAGCACTTCACCTCTGTATTTTCTGCATGGCTGCTGAATCACCCTGAATTTTTAGCGCAAGCCCCACAACGTCTGCAAACACTTTGGATGTGGCATGCCAGCGAGGAAACCGAGCACCGTAGCGTGTCCTTTGATATTTACCGCGCCATGGGTGGCAATGAAGTCTGGCGTCGCCGTTGGATGATCAGCGTCACGGTGTTTTTCCTTACCGATTTATTGCGCCAAACCTGTAACAACTTGTGGCATGACGGCAGCCTCTTCAAGGCCAGCACGTGGCGCAGTGCTTGGCGGCATCTGTTTGCCAAAGAAGGTTTATTCACCTACTCTTTTGCTGACTGGAAAAAGTATTTCCGCGCAGATTTCCATCCCTCTGAACACGATGCGCAACTCTCCAGAAAATGGTTGCATTCGCATGCGCAAGACCTGCAACCTGTAGGCCAATCGGTCTGAACATGCTCGACCCCCAAGCCAAAACTCTTTTGCAACTGATGGTGGATCGTGGGGTCCCGCCTGTCAACACCTTGCCGCCTAAAGAAGCTCGCGAGTTCTATGTCTTGCGAAAAGCTTTGACGCAACCCGACCCCCCCGTCATGTCCCACTTGCATGACCATTTACCCAACTTGGGCGGTGTGCAAATTCCTGTTCGCGAATACCGTCCGTTGGGTGCCTCGGCCCACGATAAATTGCCCGCACTGGTTTACTACCATGGTGGCGGCTGGGTGATTGGCAATATCGAGACCCATGATGTGCTGTGTCGCCAACTCAGCAACGCCAGCGGCTGCGCTGTTTTTTCGGTTGATTACCGCTTGGCGCCTGAGCATGTTTTTCCCGCCGCTTACGAGGATGCTTTGGCCGCGTTTCATTGGGTGGTGGCGCAGGCCAATCAGTTGCATATCGATTCAAACCGTGTTGCTGTGGGCGGCGACAGCGCGGGCGGCAATTTGGCAGCAGCGGTGTGTTTGGGCGCCAGAGGCGGCGCGCATGTGCCGGCTTTTCAATTGCTGATTTACCCCGCCACCTTGATGTACCCCGAGACCGCCAGTTACCACGCCAATGCCGAGGGCTATGGCTTGACCGCTTTGGCCATGCACTGGTTCATGGACCATTATTTGCCCACCCGTGAGCATGGCAATGATTGGCGCGCCTCCCCCTTGAAAGCCTCCTCGCTGGCAGGCCTGCCGCCCGCCTTGGTACTGACAGCAGGCTATGACCCCTTGCGAGACGAAGGCTACCAATACGCCGATGCTTTGTCGGCGGCGGGCGGTGTTGCAGAATACATTTGTTTTGAGCGTCAAATCCATGGCTTTATCACCATGGGACGCATCATGCGAGAAGCCCAGAGCGGCGTCGAGGTGTGCGCACAGACCCTTAGACGGTATTTACAACCCTAAAACTTTTCCATCATCCCCATGAAACTCAACATCAACGGACAAACCCACCAACTCGATGTCGAACCCGATATGCCTTTGCTGTGGGCGCTCAGAGATGAGCTCGATATCAAAGGACCCAAGTACGGCTGCGGCATCGCCCAGTGTGGTGCTTGCACTGTTTTACTCAATGGCGAACCAGTTCGTTCTTGCGCTTACCCCGTTTCCTCAGCAGCGGGCCAACAAGTGGTCAGCATCGAAGGCTTGGCCCAAAAAGGCAAACTTCATGCTGTTCAGCAAGCTTGGATAGACCAGCAAGTACCGCAATGCGGCTATTGCCAAGGCGGTCAAATTCTCGCGGCTGTGGCCTTGCTAAAGAAAAAGCCCAAGCCCACCGATGAAGACATCGATGCCGCCATGACCAACATTTGCCGCTGCGGCACCTATGCCCGCATGCGCACCGCGATTCACGCCGCAGCTCGTCAGGCAGCCCAATCATGAAATCCTTACAGCACACACCCATCAACCGACGCGGCTTTTTGCAAGTCAGCGCCAGCGCCACGGCAGCTTTAAGCCTGGGCTTTAGCCTGCCCGCTCACACCCAAGCCAAGCAACCTCAAGAGGTGAATGCGTGGATTGATATCCACACCGATGAGTCCATCGTCATTCGCTATGCGCGCACCGAAATGGGCCAAGGCAGCCGCACCTCTGCGCCCATGTTGATCGCCGAAGAGTTGGAAGTTGACTGGAAAAAAGTCCGGATTGAAGATGTGCAAGCACATGACAATTTGAAACGCAAACGGGCCTACGGCGACATGGCAAGCGTGGGCAGTCGCACCATTCGCAACTCACAAGACTATTTACGTAAGGCCGGAGCCTCTGCGCGCATGATGCTGGTACAAGCCGCCGCTCAACGCTGGGGCGTAGCTGAGAGCGAATGTCAGGCGGTGCTGGGCAAGGTGGTTCACACTGCAAGTAAAAAATCTTTAAGTTATGGCCAGCTTGCCGCTGATGCAGCCAAGCTGACCCCACCCAAGGATGTTGCGCTCAAAGACCCGTCCACCTGGACCATCGCTGGCAAATCCATTCCTCGGGTAGACATACACGACATCGTCACCGGCAAGATCCGTTTTGGTGTTGACACCCAGTTGCCGGGCATGCTGCATGCTGCCATTGCGCAGTCGCCGGTGTTTGGCAGCAAGGCGGTTTCTATTGACACCAGCAAAGTCGACAACCGCCGAGGTATTGTCAAAGTGCTGAACATGGGCGAGTTTGTCGTTGTGGTGGCTGACAACTGGTGGCGAGCCAAAGAGGCCTTGCGCGATGTCTCGATTGAATGGGAAAGCAGCAAATATGCGCAGGTCAACAGCGCCGGCCTGATGAAGCTTTACCGCGAGGGTTTAAGCCAAACCGATGCCGCTGTTGCCCGTCAAGACGGCAGCGCTTTGGCAACATTGGCGCAAGCCAACAAAGTGATTGAAGCCGAATACTACACGCCTTACTTGGCACACGCCACGCTAGAGCCCATGGTCTGCACCGCTTGGTTGCAAGACGATCAGTTGCAAATTTGGGTCTCCACCCAAAACCCCGAGTCCAGCTTGACAGCAGCTGCCAGCACAGCGGATGTACCGCAAGAAAATGTCAAAGTGTTTGCCATGCAAATGGGCGGTGGCCTGGGTCGCAAAAGCCCGCAAGACTTCACCCGCCAAGCAGTTGCGATTGCCAAGGCCTTGCCCGGTAAACCCATCAAGTTGATGTGGAGCCGTGAAGAGGACACGCAACATGATCTTTACCGTCCGGCCAGCTTGGTCAAAGTTCGCGCCAGCCTCAAACCCGATGGCAAGCCCGAGGCTTTGCATATCCGCGTGAGTGCACCTTCTATTTTTGCGCAGTTGCTGCGTATGCCGCTGCAAAATGGTGTGGACCCCCAAGCAGTTGCCGGATTGAATGACCACCCCTACGATATTGCGCATTGTTTGGTGGACTTTGCCCAACGCAGCGCCCATGTGCCGGTGGGTTTTTGGCGTACGGTGGGCCATTCGCAAAATCCTTTTGTGCGCGAATGTTTTCTCGATGAATTGGCGACCGCGGCAGGCACAGACCCCTTGGCCTATCGCCTGTCCTTGTTGCCCAACAATGAAAAAGCCAACCGAGACCGCGGCATCTTGCAAGCCGTTGCCAAAGCAGCAGACTGGGACAAGCCCTTGCCCGCCGGCGTGTTTCGCGGCATTGCCGAAACCGATGGTTATGGCAGTTACACCGCATGCGTGTGTGAAGTCTCGGTGAACGCCAAAAGCGAAGTGCGCATACACCGCATCGTGATTGGCATCGATCCCGGTTATGCGGTCAACCCAGACAATATCCAGGCCCAACTCCAAGGCAGCGTGGTGCACGGTCTGTCGGCCATCTTTTGGGGTGAAATGACTGTCAAAGACGGCCGTATCGAACAATCCAATTTCCACGATTACCGCTTAATGCGCATGAATGAAATGCCCAAGGTACAAACTGTTATTGCTGCCAGCGGTGGTTTTTGGGGCGGTGTGGGCGAACCTGCACAAGCACCTTTGGCGCCCGCTTTAGGTAATGCTTTGTTTGCAGCCACCGGCAAACGTTTTCGGTCCTTGCCTTTAAAAAATCATGGCTTAAGTTTGGTCAAAGCGTGAGACTGCTTTTGAGTTGGTTGATCTGCTTGCTTTTAAGCCCCTCGCTGTGGGCCAGTGATGCCATGCCAGCCACGCCATCAGCGGCTACTGCTGACGCAGAACGTGGACGCAAATTGTTGCTGGCCAGGAACGACACCGGCTGTCTGCTGTGTCACCAAGCGTCTGGCTTGAAAGACGGTGGCGAGATGGGGCCCTCTCTCAAAGATGTTGGCACCCGCCTCAGCCCAGAGCAAATTCGCCAGCGCATTGCCGACCCCAGAGTGCTCAACCCGCAAACCTTTATGCCAGCCTATTTCAGTACAAAAGGTCTGCATAATGTTGCCAAACCTCTGCAAGGCAAAACCGTGCTAACCGAGCAAGCTTTGGAAGACATCATTGCCTATTTACTCAAGAACCCTCCATGATGCTAACTGTATTTTCTCGCCGCCAATCTATCGCTCAGCTACTTAAAACAGTGGTGGCTGCCAGCATGGGCACATTGTTGTCGGGCGCAGCCAAAGCACAGGTCGACAAACTCACCATCACGGGTTTGGCTGAAGCGCGGTTGCGAACTTTTGAAGAGATGGTCAGGCCTTATGTGCAAAACCAAGAACTGAAAAAAGAGGGCGTGAGCATGTCGCTTCCCATGTTGGCTGACAACGGCCATATGGTGCCTTTGAGCCTGAAGATCGACAGCCCCATGACTGACGCCGAACACATCACCCATGTGTACCTGATCTCGCAACGCAACCCCGTGCCTTTAATGTCGAAATTTGTCATGGGGCCTTGGAATGGGCGAGCCGACTTAAGCACTCGGGTTCGTTTGTCTGGCAACCAAAGCGTTATTGCACTGGCCAGACGCTCGGACGGTAACTTTATTTATGACTCGCAAGAGGTGGTGGTCACCGAAGCGGCTTGTGTGGACAACGGCTGATGGGTTCCGCACGCTTACAAATTCCTCCCCGCATTACCCAAGGCGATGTCTTCAAAATTCGCTTGCTGGTCAACCATCCCATGGACAGCGGCTTTTTGCGCGACATCGATGGCGTATTGATTCAACGCAACGTCATCCGACACCTTCTGTGCACCTTGAACGGTAGAGAAGTGTTTCGGGTCGAGCCCACCACGGGCGTTTCTGCCAACCCCTTGATTGAGTTTTATTTGCGCGCTACAGAGTCGGGGGAAATGCTGTTTCGCTGGGTTGACGACAAAGCCTATATCGGCGAGTTGCGTCACAACTTAGTGGTTGAAAAGGCCACCGCCTCCAAGCCCAACGGCAACTGAAAACTGGCATGCAAGGGGCCGCGAGCAAACCTGTTTTCAGTTGGCGTTATCTGCTGGTTTGGCTTTTGGCTGGCGTTTGTATGGCCTCTCCTTTGAGTGCCCAGCAACGCAACATTGCCTTAAATCAATTGCAGTCGGGCTTGGATTTTTCCGGCGCTGAAGTGCAGTCCTTGCAAGCCGATGAGTTTGCCAACCCGGGCAATATCGCTTTAGACACGGGCAATAAACTGTGGAGCAAGCCCGATGGCAAGAGCAACAAAAGTTGCCAATCCTGCCACGGGGACATCGCCCGCATGAAGGGCATCTCTGCTCGCTATCCAGCGGTCGACAAAGCCAGCGGCAAGTTATTCAACTTGGAAGACCGCATACGCCAATGTCGCAGCAAAAACCAAAAAGCCTCAGTGTGGCCTTATGAGTCTGATGAGTTGCTGGCCCTAAGCTTGGCGGTAACGTTCACTTCTCGCGGCATGCCCTTGCAAGCGCAAATCGAGGGGGCGGCGAAAAGCCATTTTGAAAACGGTCAACGCATTTTCACGACCCGCCAAGGGCAAATGAACTTGGCCTGCACGAATTGCCACGATCAGCACTATGGCCGAAAACTCTATACCGACCCCTTAAGCCAAGGCCAACCCAATGCCTATCCGCTCTACCGCATCGACTGGCAACGGGTTGCCTCTCTGGAGCGGCGCTTGCGTTTTTGCTACACCGGCGTGAGAGCAGAAATTCCCCCTTGGGGACATACCGACATGCGCGACATCAGCCTGTACTTGATGTGGCGCGGTCAAGGCCTGCTGGTGGAAGCACCGGCCGTGCGCAAATAAACCAAGCCTATAAAGTGGCCAAGACCTTGGCCCACAAAGCAGGCGTCACCTTTGGCATGACGCCAAACCAAGAAGCAAACGCCGGTCTGGCTTGGTGCAACAACATGCCCAGACCATTCACCGTGGGGTTGCCTCGGGCCGCAGCTCGCTTGAGCAAATCGGTTTGCAGTGGGGTGTAAACAATATCGCATACCAAAGCTTGTGCAGACAAAGCTTCAAGGTGTACATCAAGTGCCGCTTGCCCTTGCATACCTTGCGTGGTGGTGTTGACCAACAGCGCCGCACCCTCGAGTGCAGCATGACGCTCTGCCCAGTCAAAGGCTTTGACCCCTGCGCCAAATTCCTGCGCCATGTCAAAGGCTTTGTCCCTGCTGCGGTTAAGCAAACGAATTTCAGGCACGCCTGCATCGACCAAGGCCCAGACCACGGCACGCGCCGCTCCGCCCGCACCCAAGACCACCGCTGCCCCCGCGTCGGCTTGCCAGCTGCTTTTGGCTTCGTGCAAACTTTGTATAAACCCAAATGCATCTGTATTAGAGCCATACAAACTGCCATCGGTACGCACCGAGACGGTGTTGACTGCGCCTATGCGCTGGGCCACGGGGTCGGTTTCATCCAGCCAAGGCAGAGCCTCAATTTTGTGCGGCAAGGTGAGATTACAGCCGGCAAACCCCAAAGCTTTCAAACCTGTCAAGGCCTGGGGCAACTGCGCGGGGTTGACGGCCAAAGGAACATAGGCGCCCAGCAAGCCATGCTCGGCAATCCAGTGTCCATGGATAAGGGGGGACCTCGAATGGGCAATGGGCCAACCCATTACCCCAGCCAAAATAAACGAAGAAGTTGCCATAAGATCGCAAGCATATCTCCTGTCAGCATGTGAAACAATCAGGCCAGTTCAGTCAACACTTTATAGATGCAAGCCGTCACGCCAACCTCTGTTGCTCGTTTCCACCATTTCTTAGCGCAAATCACGCGTCTGGTGGATGCTGCGCCTGCTGAACCCGCACTGCTATCGCAAGGGCGTCAATACCTCAGCGAGCTTATTTCCAACGACGACTGGCTGCTTCCCGAGTTTGCGCAAGCCCATCCACAGCATTACCAACAGTATTTGCTTTACGCCGATCCACAAAACCGCTTCTCGGTGGTGAGCTTTGTTTGGGGCCCAGGTCAAGCCACGCCCATCCATGACCACACGGTGTGGGGACTGGTGGGCATATTGCGTGGTTCAGAGTCTTGTCAACCCTACAGCCGCATGTCCGATGGTCGTTGGGCGCCAGCAGGTTTTCAAATTGATATGCAGGCAGGCGACCTCGAGGCCGTCTCTCCTCGCATAGGCGATGTCCACAAGGTATGGAACGCCTCCACCGACAAAGTCTCGGTCAGCATCCATGTGTATGGCGGCAATATTGGTTTGATAGAACGCCACAGCTACCGCGAAGACGGCACACGCAGCACGTTTGTGTCTGGCTATTCCAATGTGCTTGCCAGCGCAGAACTTAAAACGCCGCCACCCGACATCCACCCGACGCCCCCTGTGACACCATTACCCTTGGCAAGCCCACATGCCGTGCAGCCAAATGCTGCTGAAGCGCTTGCTGAGCCCGCACACCCCTACCCTGAGAGCAGCTACGCCCAAGTCAAAGAAGCCTTGCTGATCAAACAGGAAATTGCGCTTGTCGATGTACGCGAAGAAGACACTTACGCCCAAAGCCATCCTTTGTTTGCCATCAATTTACCTCTGGGCAACATGGAGGTCCATGCTTGGCGTCGACTGCCGCGCCGCGATACACCCATCGTGGTTTATGACAATGGCGAAGGCTTGGCTTTGCAGGCGATGCCGGTGCTCGAACGCCTTGGCTATACCCAGTTAAGCGTTTTGCAAAACGGGCTTGCGGGTTGGGCCGCAGCCGGTGGCGAGTTATTTCGAGACGTCAATGTGCCCAGCAAATCATTTGGTGAGTTGGTGGAGGCACAACGCAAAACCCCTTCTTTTTCAGCCCATGAAGTCAAAGCTTTGCTCGATAGAAAGTCCGATGTGGTGGTGCTTGATGCGCGTCGTTTTGATGAATACCAAACCATGAGCATTCCAGGGGCGATCAGCGTGCCAGGCGGCGAATTGGTGCTGCGCGCACGTTCTCTCGCGCCGAGTCCAACCACCCGCATCATCGTCAACTGTGCCGGTCGCACGCGCAGCATCATTGGCGCGCAGTCCCTCATCAATTCAGGCATCCCCAACCCCGTGTGTGCTTTGCGCAATGGCACCATCGGTTGGACATTGGCAGGCCTGGACTTGGTCAAAGGCGCCAGCCAAAGCTTTGGCGACATCAGCGACAACGATCGCAGCAAAGCAGCAGCCTCTGCACTGGCTTTGTTGTTTCGCGCAGGCGTTGCTCGGGTAGACGCTCAAACCGTCAAACAATGGTTGTCTGAAGCCCATAGAAACACCTATGTCTTCGATGTACGCACACCCGAAGAATTCGCCCAAGGCCATTGGCCTGGTGCTTTGAGCGCACCGGGCGGCCAACTGATGCAAGAAACCGACCACTTCATTGGTGTGCGCGGAGCCAGGGTAGTGCTCTACGACGACGACGGCGTGCGTGCCAGCATGGCCGCCTCTTGGTTAGCCCAAATGGGTTGGCAAGTCGCGGTGATAAAAGACTTGCGCGCCGAAGACTTGCACAGCAAAACCCATTTCTCAGAAGATGATCTGCCGCACACCCTCGCCCCTGTGGCCGTGGTGGACCCGCCCACTCTCAAAACATGGCTGGCCAACCGCAGCAATCTGAGCATGGTGATCGATGTCGGCGACAGCGCCACCTATGTCAAGCGCCATATTCCGGGGGCATGGTGGTTGTTGCGCTCGCAACTTGCCCAAGACTTCAGCCGTGTTCACAAAGCTAATCGCTATGTCCTCACCTGTGGGGATGGCCGCCTATCGCGCTATGCGGTGGCCCAACTGCAACCGCTGTTACGCCCTGGCGTGGAAGTGCTGTGGTTGCCTGGCGGCAATGCCGCTTGGCAAGCAGCGGGCTTTAGCACCCAACAAGGTGAATCGTATTTGGCCAGCCCCCGCATAGACAGGTACCGTCGCCCGTATGAGGGCACGGATAACGCAGACCAAGCCATGCAAGCCTATCTAGACTGGGAATACGGATTGGTCGAGCAATTGAAACGCGACGGCACGCACCACTTCAAGGTGATTTGACGCCGCATGGAAACCGCTTGGGTTGCACTGGCACTCACCCTCAAAGTTGCTGGCTGGGCAACAGCCATTAATTTGGTGTTGGGGGTTGCGGTCGGCTACGCCTTGTCGCGTTGGCGTTTTGTTGGCCGCGATGTCATCGATGCCTTGCTGACGCTTCCCATGGTCTTACCACCGACTGTTTTAGGCTACTACCTGTTGGTCATGCTGGGGCGTCATGGTGCTGTGGGTCAATGGCTGAAAGAGCATTTGGGAATACAACTTATTTTCACTTGGCAAGGCGCTGTGATTGCGGCGAGCATTGTGGCTTTCCCCTTGGTGTTCAAAGCGGCGCGTGCCGCATTTGAAAATGTGGAACCCACTTTAGAACAAGCCGCAAGGGTACTGGGCTTGAGTGAACTGGCGGTTTTTTTTCGCGTTACCTTGCCGCTTGCTTGGCGCGGAATCATGTCGGGTACCTTGCTGGCTTTTGCCCGTGCCACAGGCGAGTTTGGGGCAACATTGATGGTAGCCGGCAGCATTGCAGGAGAAACCCAAACACTGTCTATCGCGGTATACGAAGCGGTGCAAGCGGGGCAAGACCAAACTGCCCACTTTCTGGTGCTGGTCACCTCCGTCACTTGCATGGCCATACTTTTGGGCGCTGTCTACTTAGCACCTGGGCGTGTGGCAGGTCAGGCCAATCGAGGTTGGCGATGAAGTGGCAAGTGCAAGTGCAACGGCGCTTGGGTCATGCAGGGTCTTTGTTCGAACTCGACATTGCGTTTCAAAGCGATGCACAGCGACTGGTGCTGTTTGGTCCCTCGGGCGCAGGTAAAACCCAAACACTCATGATGATGGCGGGTTTGAATACCCCCAGCCAAGGGCGGGTGGTGTTTCAAGACCAAGTTGTGTTCGACTCTCAGCAAAGTATCAATCTTGCGGCTCGCCAAAGGGGACTGGGTTATGTGTTTCAAGACTATGCCTTGTTTCCTCATTTGACAGTGCGTCAAAACATAGGCTTTGCATTAAAGCAAGGCTTGCAAAACCCCAGCCAAGCGCATGAGGATTCATCGGTAGCGCATTGGACGCAGGTGTTTCAGTTGCAAGCCGTGAGCGAGCTTTACCCCGAGCAACTCTCGGGTGGGCAACGCCAGCGCACGGCATTGGCCAGAGCGCTGGTGGCCAAACCACGCGCGCTTTTGCTCGATGAGCCTTTTGCGGCGATGGACCGGCCCTTGCGCCAGCGGCTGCGTGAGGAGTTACTGCAGCTTCAAACCGAATTGGCTTTGCCTATGGTGCTCATCACCCACGACGAGGAAGATGTGCAAGCCTTTGCCCAACAAGTTATTCAAGTCGACAAAGGCCGCGTACTTAGCGACGCCAACCCATACGACTGAGCAAGCCATCGCGCTTGACAAATTGGTGCCAAAAGGCTGCCGACACATGCAAGATGATGAGGATCATGAAGACAAAGGCGGTGATTTTATGGATCTCGCTGGAAAATTCTTTGCCCTCAGCCCAAGGTTCCAACAGTTTGGGTAAGGCCACGCCGAAGAATTTGACTGGGTACTGCGAAAAATTTGAACCTATAAAACCCGATACCGGCATGACAAGCATGCACACATACAACAACCTATGGGCCAGCTTGCCCAGCTTGTTTTGTAAATCGGTGTTGCCCGTGGGCGAGGCGGGAACTGAGTGGGTGGCTCGCCAACCCAAGCGCCACAAGATCAACAAGCCCAAACATATGCCTGTGGATTTGTGCAAGTTAAACCATTGGGCACGAGGGCCAGGTGGGTCTTTGGGAATATCTTCCATCCACAAACCCAAACCCAGTTGGTAAAAAAGGCCTAGGGCCAAAACCCAATGCAGCACCACCAACATACGGTCGTAATGCACAGGCGCAGTTGTATCGATGTTCATTATTGTGCAACCACGCCCCAAGGCAATTTGCCTGTGGGGATTTCTTTGACCATTTTGCGGCTGGCAACATCCACCACGCTGACAGAACCACTGCGCCCTGAAGCAATATAAAGCTTTAGACCATCAGGCGAGAAACTCATGTTCCAAGGGCGCTGGCCAATGGCAATGTTTTCCACCACTTTGAAGTTGGCCGTGTCGACCATGCTGACATTGGCGTCGCCGCCGTTGGTGGCAAATAAGAAGGCACCATCAGGCGAGACGATGACGCCAGAGGTGCGCTTGCCCACAGCTTGCTTACCCACCACTTTGCGCTCGGTCATATCAATCGCCACCAGCAAACTGGCAGACTCGACAGCCACATAGGCTTTTTTTCCATCGGGACTGAAAGCAATGCCACGGGGGCGTTCACCCACTTTGATGGAACCCACTTGTTTGCGCTTTTCTATGTCCAATATATCAACTTGATCGGCCTCTTCGGCAGACACCAGCATCAACTTGCCATCAGGGCTGAAGACACCGTGCTCTGGGTTTTTACCTTGGACCACGATATCGAACTCCACCTTCAAGCGCTGTGTGTGGATAAAGCTCACGCTGTTGGAACCTTCATTGGCCACTCCCAACCAATCGCCATTGGGTGAGCAGTACACCGCTTCGGGTGATTCGCCCAACTGCACACGCTGCTCAATCACGCCTTTAACTGGGTCTACCACCCACAGCTGTGATTTGGTTTGTTCGGTGACATAAAGTTTTTTGCTGCTCTTGCACACCGCGAGACCACGCGGCTTGCCGCCAGTTTCTATGGTGGAGATGACAGCGTCGGTAGCAACATCAATTACCGAGATAGTTCCCGCACCCTCGTTGGTGGCGTAGGCGCGGGATTGGGCGGATGCAGCAACAGAAGTCATCTGTGCAACTAAAACAACAATCGGCAATAAAAAATGTTTCATGGCATTCCTTCAAAGAAAAACTGGCCTTACAAGCTTTACCGCAAAACAGCTATCTTAGTCAAAATGACAGGCTGGCTTGAATTCCCACCAATGCTGTCAGGGGCATAGCTGGTTCATAGAACTGCGAACTGGACTGGTTCACAACCACGGAGCCAACTGCTTTGCGCTCAAACAAGTTGTCGACGCCAACAAAAGTGGTGGTGTTGAAGGGTCCCCATTTGTATTTTTGTTGCGCACGGATATTGACCATGCTGTAGCCAGAGGCTTCAGCCGTGTTCAAGTCGTTCGCAAAAATCTTTGTTCGCCCAACCAAATCTGCAGCCAACTCCATGCCGGGGATAAAGCTCCCTGCTTTGGTGGACTGCTCGTTTTGTGTCCAGGTAAGGTTGGCAAATAACTGGCGCTGAGGAATGGCTGGAAGCGCATTGCCAGCATTGACATAGGTGCTCGAGGTTGGAAAAGTCCTGAATTTTTGCTCATATGTCACCGTCATCCAAGTGAATGACAGTTGAGTTCTCCAATGAGGATCGATGGCCTTGCGGAAAGCGAACTCAAAGCCGTCTCGGTTAGTTTTTGATGCATTTTGAAAAGCGGTTTTTCCACTGCTAGAAAGTTTGGTGGTAATTTCGTTGTCTGTGTAAATATGAAAAATAGCAGCATCTAACTGCGTTGAGCTGTCGGGCTTCCATTTCAAGCCAACTTCTTGGTGATGACTCTTGGAGGCCAAGATGCTTGTATTGAATGTTTCCAATAGCGTTGTGCCATTTACGCCCGTAGTTGTATAGGCAACTTCAGCCAGTGTTGGCGTTTCAAAACCATTACCGATATTGACGTATAAATTTAATGCGTCATTGGCGTGGAATGTCAAACCAAACACCGGGGAAGTCGCTTTGTAAACCACTTCACCAGAACCATCGGTTGCCGCACTGGTGTAGAAATTGTCTTTGCTGCTCAAGATGACTTTGCTGTTGCGTGCACCCGATGTGAAAGTCCACTTTTCGTCAAAGTGCCAATTCAATTGAGCAAAAAAGTCACGGTTCATCGCCTTGTTGAGCTCGTTGCGTGTATCCGCCCCAGTTTGCTCCCCATTAGCAGTAGCGCCTGCACGTCTCAATTCTTTGGCTGAATCGAAATCCATGCCAATCACCCAATCTATCCCTGTCCCATCAGCAAATGATTTTTGGCCTTTGGCTTGTAAGCCCGTGCCGTAAAAGTTTCTGTTCAAGCCCGTCCAAGCCGGCGTAGATTGATACTGTAGATTTTGTCTATCCCCGAAATAAACACGCGCCATCAAACTCAGGTCTTTGTCTACTTGGTGATCTATGACTGTGCCAAACTGATTTTGAGCGACTGACTTGCGGGTGCGCGTACTCTCTGCGCTGGTTCCCGCTTGCGATGGATCTGCCTGATACTGAGCCAAAGTCAACCCCAAAGGGTCTTTGGCATAAGGCATGTCAAAAGAATTCAAAATAAACCGTGCCTTGGTGTCTTCCTTCACATCCACGGTCATCACGGTATTGAGCTGTTTGCGTTGCGCCGCGCTGTTAACACGGTAGCCTTCAATCCCAAAGTTGCTGTAGTCAGTCACGATGCCCACAGCGCCGGCACGACCGCTGGCTTGGAAATTGGTTCGTGTCAAACCATAAGAGCCTGCAAAAATTTGTGTGCTGGCCTCAGGCCTTGCACCCGCTTCACGAGTGAAGGTTTGAATCACGCCACCCGATGAATTGCCATAAAGCTGGGCTAAAGGACCCGTCAGCACCTCGATGCGCGAAGCAGATGTCAGGCTGGCGGTGGTTGCTTGGCCTTGTCCATCGGGGATGGTGGCAGGTATGCCATCGGTGATGAGGCGAATACCCCGCAAACCAAACGGTGCACGTGCACCGAAACCGCGAATGGAGATTTGTACATCTTGTGCATAGTTATTTCGGTTAAGGGAAACCACCCCAGGCACTCGACCCAAAGTATCTGACAAATTGATTTGTGCCCCTGAGCTTCTGATGGTGGCCTCGTCAATCACTTGAACCGACGCAGGTGTATCAAATTGTCTTTGTTCAATCCTGCCGCCCTGCACTTTGACTTCTTCCAAAGTTTGCGCGCCCGCCACAGTTGCAGCCAAAAGAGTGCTAGAAACCATCCATGTAGGGGAAACATTCAAGCGAATAAAGTTATGTAGCAACATAAATAGACCTGTCATAAAATAAAAACATTAATTGAAATTATAAGAAGTGCTAAGCGCTTTCACCTAATGGCTAAGCCTATTGCCCTTCAACTGCCGCCTAGATATATTCTTTATTGAGCAGTCAATCTTCCCAAGCGTTGAGCAGCGGGTGGGTGTGAATGGTAAAAAGCCACGTAC
>JABMMR010000187.1 GCA_013205525.1 Burkholderiales bacterium
CCCAGTCCAAAGAGCAGTTTTTCCCCATGCTGGTGTACCGCACCGGCGCTTATGCCCCCAATGGCGTGCCCTTCGCAAATGGCTATGCCGACTACCTCAAGTTGGTCAATGCTCGCGGTGGTATCAACGGCGTCAAGGTGTCGTTTGAAGAGTGCGAAACCGGCTATGCCACCGACCGCGGTGTCGAGTGCTACGAGCGCCTCAAAGGCAAAAACGGCGGTGCCACCGTGTTCCAACCTTTGTCCACCGGCATCACCTTCGCACTGACCGAAAAAGCCCCCGGCGACAAGATTCCTCTTATCACAGGAGGCTATGGCCGCAGCGAATCGGCCGATGGCCAAGTGTTCAAATGGAACTTCCCGCTGACCGGCACCTACTGGGGCGCTGCTGATATTTTGATTCAGCACCTGGCGGCCAAAGAGGGTGGCTTTGACAAGCTCAAGGGCAAAAAAATCGCCTTGGTCTACCACGACAGCCCGTATGGCAAAGAACCCATTCCTTTACTTCAAGAGCGCGCTGCCATGCATGGCTTTGCGCTGACCTTGCTGCCCGTGGCCCACCCTGGCGTGGAGCAAAAAGCCACTTGGTTGCAAATCCGCCAAAACCGTCCCGACTATGTGCTCAACTGGGGCTGGGGGGTGATGAACTCCACCGCCCTCAAAGAAGCCGTGGCCACAGGCTTTCCGCGCGACAAGATGTATGGTGTTTGGTGGGCCGGTGCCGAGCCCGATGTGAAAGACGTGGGCGACGGAGCCAAGGGATATAACGCCTTGGCGCTGCAACACGGTGCTGAGCCCAATGCAGCGGTGGTCAAAGAAATTTTGGCCAAGTTGCACGACAAAGGCCAAGGCACTGGCCCTCGGACCGAGGTGGGTGAGGTGCTTTACATGCGCGGGCTGATAGCGGCCATGTTGGCGGTTGAGGGTGTGCGCGCTACGCAAGAACGCTTTGGCAAAGGCAAGTGGGTGTCAGCCGAGCAAGCGCGTTGGGGATTCGAAAACCTCAACCTGACCCAAGCCAAGTTGGACGTCCTGGGCTTCAAGGGCGTGATGCGCCCCATTTCAACATCTTGTTCTGACCACCAAGGCGCTTCCTGGGCGCGCGTACATCAGTGGGATGGTAAGAAATGGAATTTTACCAGTGACTGGATGCAACAAGACGATGCGATCATAAAGCCCATGGTCAAGGCCGCCGCTGACAAGTATGCGGTCGAGAAAAAGTGGACTCGTCGTACTGGTCAAGACTGCCAGTCGTAATCGGTAAGGCCTAGCCCTTGTGCGCCTAAGGCGTTCACGGGTCTGGCCGGGGGTTCCTTGGAGCCCCCAATCGCCAGGCTTGCTGTGCAGGCTTGGCGATTGGTTGAATAAGGCAAGACATGGAACCCAACAGCATCGTTCTCAACGTTAATGGCATCGAGGTCATCTACAGCCACGTCATCTTGGTCTTAAAGGGCGTGTCCTTGAAGGTGCCCAATGGCAAGATCGTCGCCATTTTGGGCGGTAATGGTGCGGGCAAAACCACCACCTTGCGCGCCGTCTCCAATTTGCTGCAAGGCGAGCGTGGCGCGGTCACCAAGGGCTCCATCGAGCTGCGCGGCGAGCGCATTGAAAACCTCTCGCCCGCCGACTTGGTGCAGCGTGGCGTGGTTCAGGTCATGGAAGGTCGACACTGTTTTGCTCATTTGACCATTGAGGAAAACCTGCTGACAGGCGGCTATACGCGCAAAAGTAAGGCCGAAGTGGCGGCCAGCCTCGAGAAGGTTTACAACTATTTCCCACGCCTAAAAAGCCGCCGTACATCTCAAGCAGCCTATACCTCCGGTGGCGAGCAGCAGATGTGTGCTATTGGCCGCGCTCTGATGGCCAACCCCAATATGGTCTTGCTGGACGAGCCTTCCATGGGCCTGGCACCGCAAATCGTTGAAGAAGTGTTCGAGATCGTCAAAGACCTCAACCAAAAAGAAAAAGTCACCTTTTTGCTGGCAGAGCAAAACACCAACATGGCGCTGAAGTATTCTGATTACGGCTACATCATGGAGTCCGGCCGCGTGGTGATGGACGGTATCGCCAGCGAGCTGGCCAACAACGAAGACGTCAAAGAGTTCTACCTGGGTGTGGGCGGCGGCGAGCGC
>JABMMR010000188.1 GCA_013205525.1 Burkholderiales bacterium
CGCATATCCATTTCATTGCACCCCAACAAATCGAAGAAGCCTTGGCCAGTGGCGTGACCACCATGCTCGGTGGCGGCACAGGACCGGCCACCGGCACCTTTGCCACCACTTGCACGCCCGGCCCTTGGAATATCGAGCGCATGCTGCAAGCAGCTGACGCCTTTCCCATGAACTTGGGCTTTTTGGGCAAGGGCAATGCGTCGCTGCCCGATTCTTTGCATGAGCAAATCAATGCCGGTGCCATCGGTTTGAAATTGCACGAAGACTGGGGAACCACACCGGCTGCCATCGACAACTGCTTGAATGTGGCTGAGGCCACGGACACCCAAGTGGCTATACACACCGACACACTCAATGAATCGGGTTTTGTGGAAGACACCATCGCCGCCTTCAAGGGTCGCACCATCCATACTTTTCATACCGAAGGTGCGGGCGGCGGCCATGCGCCGGATATTTTGAAAGTGGTGGGTGAGGCCAATGTGCTGCCCTCCTCCACCAACCCGACAAGGCCCTACACCATCAACACGCTCGATGAACACGTGGACATGCTGATGGTGTGCCATCACCTTGACGCGTCCATCGCCGAAGATTTGGCGTTTGCCGAAAGCCGCATCCGCCGCGAAACCATCGCCGCCGAGGACATCTTGCATGACTTGGGCGCAATCAGCATGTTCTCTTCTGATTCGCAAGCCATGGGACGGGTGGGTGAGGTCATCATGCGCTGCTGGCAAACCGCTCACAAAATGAAACAACAACGCGGCCAACTGCCCGGCGACAGCGACAGGCATGACAACGCTCGCATCAAACGCTATGTGGCCAAACTCGCCATCAATCCTGCGATTGCGCACGGCATCAGCCACGAGGTGGGCAGCATTGAGGTCGACAAATGGGCCGACATCGTGTTGTGGAAACCGGCTTTTTTTGGTGTCAAGCCCTTCATCATCATGAAAGGTGGTTTCATTGCCATGGCCGCCATGGGCGACCCCAATGCCTCCATCCCCACGCCGCAACCGGTCCACTACCGACCCATGTTTGGCGCGTTTGGTGGGGCTTTGCACCGTGGCTCACTCAGCTTTGTGTCGAAAGCGGGGTTGGCCGGTGGCATTGGCGAACGCTATGGTCTTCACAAAACTTTGAGCGCGGTGAAAAGCATACGTGGCATTGGCAAGCGCCATATGCTGCACAACGACTATGCACCCCACATGGATGTCGACGCCCAGACCTATGCTGTGCGAGCCGACGGCATGCTGTTGACGTGTGAACCCGCGAGTGTTTTGCCCATGGCGCAGCGCTATTTTTTGTTTTAACCGCGAAGACGTTTTCAGGTATTACCATGGTAGTATTTCATTTGATTTTCTCTATGGAGAACCTTTATGGCCACGCTATCTGTCAAGTTACCTGAAACCACTAAAACCAAGCTTCAAAAGCATGCCAAAGCGCAAGGTACTACCGCCCATGCCTTGATGGTGTCAGCGATTGATGCCTACATGGAAAAAAGCGATCAAAAATTAAGTTTTATGCAGCAAGCCCTGGCGTCGCAAAAAAAGACCTTGAAATCGGGCGAAGCTTTTGAAGGCGCCGCACTGAGTCACTACCTCAAAGCCAAAGTCAGAGGCGAAAATAAACCCAAGCGCCCCACATCTGTTCAACTGCGGTCCATCAAAACCAAACAAGCATGACCCGTTGGTTGGTGAGCGTTGACGCCTCTCAAGACTTGGAAGAGTTAGTTGAATTTTTACTCGCCCATCACTCTGAATACGCCGTTGAAACCATCGATTTGATTTTGAATGCATTGAATATTTTGGAACAACACCCTGAAATAGGCCGCCTGGTGCAGCACAACTTTCGCGAACTCATCATCTCCCGTGGCAAAACCGGGTACGTCGCTCTTTATGAATACGATAAAGACAGCGATGTGGTTTTGGTACTGGCCATCCGACATCAGCGTGAAGCGGGATACCACTGAAAACCATGATCCATTTCTCCAAACTCATTCGCCAGGGACAGGGCTTGGCGCCCGTGTTGCTCAAACGTGCCGCCTCGATCACCTTGGATTGGGATGTGCGGCAAAAAAGCCGCTTCGAGTCCACCGACAGCGCAGGTCGCCAAGTGGGCGTTTTTTTACAGCGCGGCCAAGTGGTGCGCGGCGGCGATGTACTTGTTGGTGACGACGGCTCGCTGCTCAAAGTTCAGGCCGCTCCACAAGCAGTGTTGCGCATCAGCCATTGCAGCGAACACGGCACACCGTTTGATCTGACCCGTGCGTCGTATCACTTGGGCAATCGGCATGTGCCCATCGAGTTGCAGCCCGACCATTTGAAAATTGAGCCCGACCATGTACTGGCCGATATGCTGCGCGCCATGCACCTGATCGTGCATGAAGTGCATGAAAGTTTTGAGCCAGAAAATGGTGCTTATGGCGAGCACGGCGGTGGACATCACCATGGTCACGAGCATTAATTGGGATCTGACCCCATTTATTTGCTTCGCTTGTTGCAACTGGCTTCACCGGCTTTGCCTGTGGGCGGCTTTTCCTACTCAGAGGGTATGGAGGCGGCTGTCGCGCATCAACTGGTTCACGACGAAGCGTCTGCCCAAGCTTGGTTGATCGACCACCTGCATTTGGTTCTTTCACGCGGCGATTTGCCGGTGCTGGCCCAGGCGATTCCTGCGTGGCAACAACATGATGTTGCGCAACTCAAGCTGCTCAATGATTGGGTGATGCAAACCCGCGAAACTTTTGAAATGCGTTTGCAAACCGAACAAATGGGGCGCTCTTTGTTGGTTTGGCTGCGCAACCAAGCCGATGCAGATATCGCGCGCATGCAAAGCTGCGAAAACCTCCCCCCCACTTGGCCGTTGGCGTTTGCCTTGGCTTTGTCGACCCACGGCGTTCCCATCCGCGAAGGCTTGCTGTCTGCCGCTTTCGGTTGGGCCGAAAACATGGTGCAAGCAGCTATCAAAGCCGTACCCTTGGGTC
>JABMMR010000189.1 GCA_013205525.1 Burkholderiales bacterium
CGCCAAGCCCGAGCAAAGCGGCCAAAACTTGGCCGCCCGCCCCATGGAGCTGCTGTTGGCAGGCACGGGCGGCTGCACGGCTTATGACGTGGTGCTTATTTTGAAGCGCGGGCGTCACGACATTCAAGGCTGCACCGTCAAACTAAGCAGCGAACGCGCAGACACCGACCCCAAGGTGTTCACACGCATACATATGCATTTCACTGTGCGTGGTAAAGGTCTACCGCCCGAGGTGGTAGAGCGCGCCATCAAAATGAGCCACGACAAATACTGTTCGGCCAGCATGATGCTTGGCAAAACCGCGGAAATCACCACAGGTTTTGAGGTGATAGAGGTTTAAGAGACACCAAAACATGATATATATTAGCGATATATACCAAGGGGCCTGAATGTCATCTACTGCCAAAATTTTCACTAACGGTCGCAGCCAAGCCGTGCGTTTGCCTATGGCGTTTCGGTTTGACACAGACGAGGTTTTTATTCGACAAGACCCAGCCTCGGGCGACGTCATATTGTCTAAAAAACCAGCCGATTGGGACGGGTTTTTACAACTGCTGCCAACACTGGCTGTGGATGATGACTTTTTAAGTCCCGAAGAAAGACAGCAAGGGTCTGCACTGCGCGACCCATTTGATATGTAGGCTCTTGATCGATGGAATGCTTGAAAACCCAAGACTGGGTTGTTTAAACCCTGTGCGCCACGCTTGTCATGACTTTGGCGGCCAAGCGCATGGCTTCGCTCAGCGGCTGGGGCAGAGCCACAGCACCTGCTTTTTGGGCGTCCGCTGCGTGTTGCGCCTCATCTGCCTGCATTTGCGCCACCACCGCCCGCGAGGCCAAGTCGGCGGCGGGTAAGCGCTCTAGGTGCTCGCCCAAATGCGCCCCCACTTGGCGCTCGGTTTCCACCACAAAACCCAAACTCACGCCGTCGCCGCCCAGCTTGCCCGCGGCAAAACCGATGGCAAATGCACCCGCGTACCACAGCGGGTTGAGCAAGCTTGGGCGCGCGCCCAAGTCTTTCAAGCGCGCTTCTGTCCAGGCCAAATGATCGGTTTCTTCGGCGCTGGCGTGCACAAATTGATTGCGCAGATGCGGATTGCGCGTGGCCAAGGCTTGCGCGGCGTAAAGCGCTTGGGCGCAGACTTCGCCCACATGGTTAACCCGCATCAAAGCGCCGGACTCGGCGCGTTCGGTGTCGCTGAGTGCCAAAGTGCCTAGGCCCAGCGCTGGGTCGGGTCGCGCGGCATGGTGGGGCGCAAAAATGGTGCGCAGGCTTTGGTCGAGCAGAGAAATAAAGGGGTCAAAAACAGACATTTGAGAACTTATGAATTATTTAACAAGGGAAAACCATGGTTTGATAACAACACTGTCACAGAACTGAAATATCGCAACCAAAGAATGTCTGGGTACGAATTCCCTTTCTATAACCCTTTGGAGTCTTAAAGATGAAACAAGTGAAGTTTTCTGTCCGCAGCGCAACATCAGTTGCAGTTGCTATTTTATGCCTTGGCGCCAGCGCCACCGCTTTCGCCCAAGTCGAGGCTAAAGTCACAGGCCGCGTGCATTTCGATGCCCGCAATTTTAACTCCAGCTACAACACCATCGCCGACCGCGACACCGCATCTTTGGGTGACAGCTTTGAAGTTCGCCGCGCCCGTATCGGTATTGCTGGCAAAATCAACAAAGACATCAGCTATGAAATCGTCGGTAACGCTGTTGGCGGAACCACCAACTTTGTAGACACCGCTTGGGGCAACTACGGTTTCAACAAAAATGCCCAAGTCCGCGTGGGCCGCTTCAAGCAGCCTTTCAGCTTGGAAGAGCAATCCAGCTCTAACAACGTCAGCTTCATGGAACGCTCTTACGGCAACCAAATGGTTCCTGGCAAGCGCCTGGGCGCCATGGTTCACGGTGAACCCATGACTGGTTTGACATACGGCGTGTCTATTTACCAAGACGGCTTCAACGAACTGACCAACCAAAGCAGCATTGGTAACAAGCAAGCCGCGCGTTTCACATTGAACTTGGCTCAAATGAACGACATTAAAGATACTGTGTTGCACATTGGTGCAGGTTACACAGGCGGCGAGTCAAGCGTTGTGCCCGTCAACTCTGGCAATACATCATCTGCAGCTGACACAAAAACACGAGCAACCATCGTGGCTTTGCGCTCAGAAAACCGTGGCCAGTCCAACGTTTACCGTGCTCAAATTGGTGGCGATACGTTGAGGCCAGCTACGACGACTTCAACTTCCACATTGAGCGGCACTACAGTTACCACCACCAGTACCACCGCAGGCGGCTTAGGCTACAACCAATCCGCCAACAACGCCATCACCATCAACCAAAAATTGCGTGGTGTTGAATTTGCAGGTGCGCGTGGCCCCTTCAAGTTCCAAATGGAGACTTTCAACAGCAAATACGACGCTATAGGTACCGCTCAAACCTTAGCTACCTCAGTAACTGCTGTTCATGCTATGGGTGTTCAAGTCAAAACCGACTATATGGAGTTCATGTACAACATCACTGGTGAAAGCTTCGCCGAAGCCTACAAGGGCGGCAACTTTGGTGGCATCAAGCCAAAAACCAACTTCATGACAGACTACGGCGGCGTGGTGGGCAATGGTACAGGTGCTTGGCAAGTTGGTTACCGTACATCTAAATACAGTGCAGACCTTCCTGTGACGGCATCCACCTGTACTGCTACAGGATCTTGTGCTACCGATGTCACTTCAGGCGCATCCGCTATCGGCAGCCGTGTACAAAACTCCGAAACCGCTCGTACCAACACCTATGCTTTGAACTGGGTTTTGAATTCCAATGCTCGCATCATGTTTAACTACGCAGAGACCAAATTCGGTCACAACATCGTTCTTCTTGATTCAAACAGCACTGTAGCAAATACACCCACCGGTGGCACCACAGACAAAGAGCGCGTTATCTCTGTACGTTCACAGTTCAACTTCTGATCTGCAAATTGATTTAAGAACTTAAATTCTTTCATCACCCAAAACCCCGCAGGCCATAAACCTGCGGGGTTTTTCTTTGTCTGAACGCTTCTGTCACTGCAACGGTGGCTGCAAAGAGAATTTAATAATTCCAAATAACTCAATTCCAAAAATAAATATATTGAATTAATTATTTTTATTATTTGTGAATATTATTTGATTACACAGCATGTTGCCATATGACAACGTAATGTCACAGACATGGTGGAAAACTTTGCCTCAGGCCATGCCCTCTGCTCAAATAACGACAGCTTCCAATAAATGGAGGTTGGCCCGGGGTTTCGGCAGTAAGTGTGCAAACATTTCTACGAACCGGAGCCCTTTGTTAAACCCTTGGAGAAAATTGAAATGAAAAAAACCCTCGTTGCAGTCGCAGCAATTTCTGCCATTACTGGCGCAATGGCAGATGCCACCATCTATGGCACGATTGATCAAGCCCTTCAATCATCAAAAACCAGCACTGGTGCCAACACAACCAAGTCAACCAAAATCAA
>JABMMR010000190.1 GCA_013205525.1 Burkholderiales bacterium
AAATAATGATGTGTCCAGGGCAGTTCATGGGCTTGAGCGCGTAATCGCGCTTCTCAGACTCCGTAACAAACATGTTTTCACGGTATTTGTCCCAGTGGCCTGTTTTCTCCCACAAGCCTTGATCCAAGATTTGTGGACCCTTCACCTCTAAATAACCGTTGTTTTTGTAAATCTGCCGCATATATTGCTCGACCTCTTGCCACAGCGTCCAGCCCTTGGGATGCCAAAACACCGTACCAGGGGAATGCTCATCGATATGAAACAAATCTAGCTCACGGCCGAGTTTGCGGTGATCGCGTTTTTCAGCCTCTTCAAGCATCAAGAGGTATTTCTGCAAATCATCTTTGCTGGCCCAAGCGGTACCGTAAATACGCTGCAGCATTTCATTGCGGTGGTCGCCTCGCCAGTAGGCACCTGCTACTTTCATCAATTTAAAGTGCTTAAGTTTTCCAGTGCTCGGGACATGCGGGCCGCGACACAGATCTGTAAATTCACCCTCGCTATAAAGTGAAACATCCTCTGAGGCAGGAATAGACGCAATGATTTCAGCTTTGTAGTGCTCGCCAAGGTTCTTGAAGTAAGCGACGGCTTGGTCTCTTGGCATGACTTGTCGCGTGACAAGTTCATCCTTGCTGGCCAGTTCATTCATGCGCTTTTCAATCTCTTGCAAGTCATCGGGTGTGAATGGCCTGCTGTAAGAAAAGTCGTAATAAAAGCCGTTTTCAATCACCGGACCAATCGTGACTTGGGCTTGCGGAAAAAGCGACTTGACTGCGTATGCCAATAAATGGGCTGTGGAGTGACGAATGACGTCCAAGCCTTGGGCATCTTTGGCGGTCAATATAGCCAAGTGGGTGTTGTCTTTAATAAGGTAGCTGGTGTCAACCACTTCGCCATTGACCTTGCCTGCTAAAGCAGCTTTTGCCAAACCTGTCCCAATCGAGAGCGCCACCTCAGCAACAGTCAAAGGCGCGGGGTATTCGCGTACAGAGCCATCAGGCAAAGTGATTTCAAGCATATGCGGTATCAATGGGTTCTAAAGGGAAAGCAAAAGCGCGGTATGGACCGCGCTTGATTGGAAATGCATTTTCCCATAAAAAACAGGCCTCTAAGGGCCTGTTAGCAGGTCTTTCAAACGAGCAAATTGCTTAGATCAATGGAATTGTTCTTCTTCTGTAGAACCGGTCAAGGCGGTCACACTGGATTGCCCGCCTTGAATCACTGTCGTGACGTCATCGAAATAACCTGTTCCCACTTCTTGCTGGTGCGAGACAAAACTGTAACCACGGTCGCGAGCGGCAAATTCTGGTTCTTGAACTTTTTCTACATACGCCGACATACCGCGAGCCACGTAATCTTGCGACAAGTCAAACATATTGAACCACATGGAATGGATGCCTGCCAAGGTAATGAACTGGTACTTGTAACCCATAGCGCCGAGTTCTCGCTGGAATTTGGCAATGGTGGCGTCGTCTAGGTTTTTCTTCCAATTGAAAGAGGGAGAGCAGTTGTATGCCAGCATTTTTCCAGGATGAACCTTGTGAACAGCCTCGGCAAACTGACGAGCGAATTCCAAATCTGGGGTGCCGGTTTCACACCAAACCAAATCTGCATAGTGTGCATAAGCGATGGCGCGCGACACAGCTTGCGCCATGCCTTTTTTGGTTTTGTAAAAACCTTCGGCAGTTCGTTCACCTGTGATGAAGGGCTTGTCGTTGGCGTCGTAATCACTGGTCAGCAAGTCGGCGGCTTCTGCGTCGGTTCTGGCAATCACCAAAGTGGGTACACCGCACACATCTGCAGCCATACGGGCCGCGATTAATTTTTGAACAGCCTCCGCAGTGGGCACCAATACCTTGCCACCCATATGGCCACATTTTTTAACTGATGCCAATTGATCTTCAAAGTGCACACCACCTGCGCCTGCACGGATCATGGCCTTCATCAATTCGAAAGCATTCAATACGCCACCAAAGCCAGCTTCGGCATCAGCAACGATAGGAGCAAAGTAGTCTATGTATCCCTTGTCGGAAGGGTTGACACCTTTAGACCACTGAATTTCATCTGCACGGCGAAATGTATTGTTGATTCGCTCAACCACAGTAGGGACTGAGTCAACCGGGTAGAGTGACTGATCGGGGTACATCGAGGCATATGAGTTGTTATCTGCAGCAACTTGCCAACCCGACAAATAAATCGCCTTGACACCCGCCTTAACTTGTTGCATGGCTTGGCCACCGGTTAAGGCGCCTAAACAGTTGACGTAAGGCTCGCTGTGCAGCAAGTCCCAAAGTTTTTCTGCACCACGACGCGACAAGGTGTATTCAATAGGAAATGAACCACGCAAACGAACCACATCGGCAGCGCTGTAGCCTCTCTTTATGCCCTTCCATCTTGAATGGCTGGACCAGTCTTTTTCTAAAGCGGCAATTTGTTGTTCGCGGCTCATGTGTGCGGTGCTGTCTTGCGGCATGTGTAACTCCAAAAAAAGGTTTAGAAAAATCTGTGGGATCAATTCTATATCTTATATAAGACTTGAGAAATGTCTTATGTCTTATATATGAAATATAAATAACTGTTTACAAACAATGAATTAAAGTTAATTTTTTGTATTGTGAAATAAAAAACTGTATGGCTAAATATCGAAAGCCAAAAAACAAAAATCATCCCAAAATGTCTTGAAAATGTAAAAACATCATTCTCATTCGCAAAAGAAGCTTCTGAAATGAAAAAAACGGTTTTTCTCCCTTACGATAGGTGTGCCGACAAAAGCTAGAAAAGCTAGCGGCGCTTCACTCACTTCTAGAAGGAAAATGAAAATGGCAACTGCAAAAAAGGCAGCAAAAAAATCAGCTGCAAAAAAATCTCCCGCTAAAAAAGTAGCGGCTAAAAAAGCCCCCGCTAAAAAAGCAGCAGCAAAGAAAGTTCCAGCTAAAAAAGTAGTCGCAAAAAAAGCTCCCGCGAAAAAAGCGCCAGCTAAAAAAGTGATTGCCAAAAAAGTCCCCGCTAAAAAGGCAGCAAAAAAAGTTGTTAAAAAGGCCCCTGCAAAAAAACGTACGCCCAATGCAGCTTTCATGAAGCCTTTGACACCCAGCGCAGCACTGGCTGCCGTGGTAGGTTCCACTCCCTTGGCACGTACAGAAGTCGTGAGCAAGTTGTGGACTTACATTAAGAAGCATGCGTTGCAAGACAAAGTCAACAAACGCAATATCAATGCAGATGACAAATTGAAGGCTGTATTTGGTAAAGGCCAAGTCACCATGTTTGAACTTGCCAGCCTGATTGGCAAGCACCTGTCATAAGTACTTATCCCACTGAAAAGGGCCGCGCAAGCGGCCCTTTTTTTTCTCAACACCATCAAGCTTTGATGAACATAAATTCACCGGGTGAAAGAATGGGGTCTACATTGACCTGAATGGTGTCATGCGGCCCAAATTTACCCTCCAACAACATTTTGGAAAGCGGGTTCTCGATACGCTGCTGAATGGCTCTTTTAAGTGGCCTAGCACCAAAAATGGGGTCAAACCCAACCTTGGCTAACTCTTCCAGTGCGGCAACCGAAACAGCCATGCCCAAATCCATACGAGACAAGCGATTGGAAAGAATCTTCAATTGAATATCGGCAATTTTGGCAATGTCTTTGGCATCCAGTGAATGAAAGACAACCGTCTCATCGATCCTGTTCAAGAACTCTGGCCTGAAGTGGTTTTTCAATTCATCCCATACCGCCTCTTTGACGTCTGCATAGTCGGACCCAGCCATTCTTTGAATCAACTGTGAGCCAATATTGGACGTCATGGCAATCACAGCATTTTTAAAATCAACTGTTCGACCTTGGCCATCAGTTAATCGTCCGTCGTCCAATACCTGCAAAAGAATATTGAACACATCGGGATGTGCCTTTTCAATCTCATCAAGCAAAATAACGCTATAGGGTTTGCGTCTAACAATTTCGGTAAGGTAGCCACCTTCATCGTAGCCCACATACCCTGGAGGTGCACCAATGAGTTTGCTCACAGAGTGCTTCTCCATGAACTCACTCATATCAATGCGAACCAAGTGGTCTTCATTGTCAAACAAGAAACCTGCGAGAGCTTTACAAAGTTCGGTTTTACCCACACCTGTGGGTCCTAAAAAAAGAAAAGAACCGGTTGGTCTTGAAGGATCACTCAAGCCGGCGCGGCTACGTCGAATCGCATTGGAGACAGCCGCGATAGCTTCATCTTGGCCCACCACCCGCGCATGAAGTCGCTCTTCCATAAGCAGTAATTTTTCGCGCTCACCTTGCATCAATTTCGATACGGGGATACCGGTTGCACGAGCAACAACTTCAGCAATTTCTTCAGCACCCACTTGTGTACGAAGCAGTCGCATGGGCTTGGTTTGCCCGG
>JABMMR010000191.1 GCA_013205525.1 Burkholderiales bacterium
AGCCGCAACCGCTGAAACCACGCCATGAAACATTTGCTCGCTCAAGGTCTTGGAGATGCCGTCGGCTTTGTGGTGGGCGCATTGCTGGGATTTTTCGCTGGCCAGCTTTTGGGCTGCGATGTATTCGATGAGGGCTACAGCACCCGCAGCATGGTGGGCATCGCCTTGGTCGGTTTGGGGGGTGGCATGGGATTGCAAGCTGCTCGCCGCTGGCTGAATGGGAAAGCCACTGACGAGGATGGCCCATGAACCCCTCTCAACCAGCCAATGCTTGTTTGCCCATTGAAAGGGGCTTGCCATGCTGATCGACTTCTTCTACACCTTGCGCTCAGCCAAACTGCCGGTGTCTGTGAAGGAATACCTCACGCTGTTGGAAGCGCTGCAAGCCAATGTGGTGGGGCCGCAAAGCGAGGCCAGCAGCATGGATGATTTTTACCATCTCAGCCGCATGATTTTGGTGAAAGACGAAAAGCATTTCGACAAGTTCGACAAAGCCTTTGGCGCTTACTTCAAGGGCGTGGAAATGCTCACCGATTTCAGCAACGACGTGCCTCTTGAGTGGCTGAAAAAAACCTTGGAAAACGAACTCACGCCTGAGCAAAAAGCCGCCATCGAAAAAATGGGCTGGGACGAGTTGATGGAGACCTTGAAGAAACGTTTGGAAGAACAAAAAGAACGCCACGAAGGCGGCAGCAAATGGATTGGTACGGGTGGTACCTCGCCGTTTGGCAACGGCGGCTACAACCCACAAGGCATTCGCATGGGTGGCAAGGGCGGCGGCAAAAGTGCCATCAAAGTGTGGGAGCAACGCGCTTACCAAGACTATGACGATGGCGTGGAGTTGGGCACGCGCAACATCAAAGTGGCGCTGCGCCGACTGCGCCGCTTTGCCCGCGAAGGCGCTGAAGATGAATTCGATTTGGACAACACCATCCGCAGTACCGCGGCCAACGCCGGTTACCTCGACATCAAAATGCGCCCCGAGCGGCACAACCATGTGAAGTTGCTGCTGCTGATGGATGTGGGCGGCACCATGGACGAGCATGTGTCGCGAATTGAAGAGCTTTTTTCAGCCGTGAAAGGCGAGTTCAAGCACCTAGAGTTTTTCTATTTCCACAATTGTGTTTACGACTTTTTGTGGAAAAACAACCGCCGTCGCTTTGCCGAAAAATTCGATACCTGGGACGTGATCCGCAAGTACAACAAAGACCACAAACTCATCTTCGTGGGCGACGCCACCATGAGCCCTTACGAAATTTTGCAGCCCGGCGGCAGCGTGGAATACAACAACGAAGAAGCGGGTGCGCAATGGCTGCAACGCCTGACCCACGCCTACCCCAAATTCGCTTGGATCAACCCAGAGCCCTTGGGCGTGTGGCAGTACCGCCAAAGCATCAGCATCATTCAGCAACTGGTCAGCAACCGCATGTTTCCGCTCACCCTCAAGGGCTTGGAAGATGCCATGCGCATGCTCAGCAAATAATTCTTTTTCTCGTCATATTGCAAATCTATATTGCAAGCCTTCAACACTTGGATTACTTCCGTGCAAAACCACTCTTCTCATCCGCTCAACAGACGAAACATTTTGCAACTCATAGGCACTAGCCCGTTGCTTTTGGCGGGTGGCTCTTTGTTTGCTTTACCCACCAAGGCAGCAGACACCAAGCCTTATGCCATTGCAGTGAAGTTCAATGCGTCCAGCAACCCAGCCACTGTGGCGCAACGTGCCGCGGTGTTCACCGACGCCAGCATAGCCATCACTTACAGCGACAAATCAGTGAAAACTGCCCAAGCCTTGAGCTTTGTCGAGCTTTTTCGCACTGGCGACTCGCTGAAAAAACCGCCTGCGGCAGGTGGGGGCAGCGTCATCGCTGCGGGCTATACCCGCCCTGATGGTGTCACGCCTATTTTGGACATCGATGGCAAGCAAATGTTTTCTGATTGTGTTGATGGCCTGTCCCTCATCAAGCTGTCCAAACCAGAAGTGCCCGGCATTTCAGGCAAGGCCTTATTTTTGGTGAACCAGTTTGAGTACAAGTCGGTGAACGCTGCGGGTAAATCCATGTACGGCAAATTGCCCTGCCCCATGACCATCACCACCTTAGATCAAAACACCAGCACTGGTGCATTAACCGTCAAATACCAGTATGCCGTTTCTACCGCTTCGGTGCATGGCTTGTGGATCACCTGTGGCGGCAGTTTGTCGCCTTGGAACACCCACCTCTCCAGCGAAGAGTACGAACCCGATGCATGGTTGGTGATGCTGCGAAAGACCAAAGGCTCCGCTTTAACTTCCACAGAGCTCACCACTTGGCTGACCTCACAATTGTCCAAGGCCAACGCCAGTGTCGACAGATTTTTTGACTTCAGTCGCTACACCCTCGATGAAGCTGCAAGCACCGATGCCAAGACCACCGCAAACCCTTACCTCTATGGCCATGTGCCCGAGGTCACCGTCAACCCTGACGGCACGGGCAGCATCAAAAAACATTACTGCTTGGGCAGAATTTCCCGCGAGTTGGTCGAAGTCATGCCGGACCAACAAACCGTGTTGATGGGCGACGACTACACCGGTGGCGCTTTGTTCATGTTCATTGCCGATCGCGCAGCCGACTTGTCCTCGGGCAGCTTGTATGGCGCGAAGATGACGCAAACCAGCGCCGCCAACGGGGGCAACTTCACGCTGACTTGGGTCAAACTGGGCCACGCCAGCAGCGCTGAAATTGAAGCCTTGGCTGCCGCGCTTTCACCCCGCGACATGATGGATGTGCGTTTCACCGACCCCAGCGACACGGCTTACACCCAAATGGCTTTGGATGGCTGGGGTTACCAATGGGTGAAGGTGCAACCCGCCCAAGCCAAAGCGGCGGCGTTTTTGGAAACCCACCGCTATGCGGCCATCGCGGGTGTCACCATGGAACTCACCAAGCTCGAAGGTGTGGCAGTCAACGCCAAAGACAAGCTGGCCTATTTCGCCGTTTCGCGCATTGAAACCACCATGTTGGCTGGCAGCGAACAAAACGCGAGAACGCGTCCTGACGTTGATGATATTCAACTGGCCTCATTGCGGCCTGGCGCGGTGTACGCCGCCAAACTCAGCGGCGGGCAAGCCGACAGCACTGGGGGCGCCATCAACAGCGCTTGGGTGCCCACTACCTTCTATGTGCCCAACGGTTTATTGGGTGAAAACGCTGCAACAGATGCGGACGGAAATAACGCCAACATCAACAAAATTTCTCAGCCCGACAATGTGAAATTTTCTGAAGCCTTGCGCACATTGTTTGTGGGCGAAGACGGTTCGGGCCACTTGAACAACTATGTATGGGCCTACAACGTCGACACAGCGTCGCTCAGCAGGCTGTTGTCCATGCCTGCAGGCGCTGAGTGCACGGGTTTGCAAGTCGTGGACAACCTCAACGGCTTTGCCTATGTGATGAGCGGCTTCCAACATGCGGGCGACTGGTCTTACAACAGCACCACGGGAACAGGAAGTCTCAATGGCAAGACGGTTTCAGCTGAACTGATGTCAGCCATCAGCAGCAACTGGGGCGGCATCAAACAGAAATCTGCGGTGGGCTATGTCAGTGGTTTGCCTGTGGTGCTTGCTTAGGTCGACCTTAAACTACTTGTGCCGCCACCGTAGTTCAATGGACAGAACTCTCCCCTCCTAA
>JABMMR010000192.1 GCA_013205525.1 Burkholderiales bacterium
AAGCAAGCCCGCTTGAAAAAGCAGTTGGGCAGCTATGCGGGCGCCAGCGGTTTGCCCCAGTTCATGCCCTCGAGCATTGCCAAATTTGCGGTGGATTTTGATGGCGACGGGCGTATCGATTTATCAGCCAGCGCAGTCGACGCGATTGGCTCTGTGGCGCATTACTTTCAGGCTTACGGTTGGCAATCCGGCATGCCCAGCCATTTCGAAGTGAAGGTCAACGCCACCGAAGCCGATCTGGCTGCGCTCTTGGCCCCCGACATCATTCCCACTTGGTCGCTCGCGCATTTGCAAGACAAGCAAGTCGAGGTGCTGGAGGCGCAGGCTTACGATAAGCCGCTGGCATTGGTGCAATTGTTCAATGCAGACGACCCGCCCTCGTATGTGGCTGGCACCGATAACTTCTTCGTTATTACCCGCTACAACCGCAGCAGTTATTACGCGTTGGCGGTGATTGAACTTGGCGAGGCCATCCAAAGGTCACGCTGAATTAATTGGGGTCAGACCCCGATTAATTAATTGGGATCTGACCCCGATTGTTCCGATTGTTTAAGCATCTCGCGCAGCAGGTTTTTTTGCACTTTGCCCATGGCGTTGCGGGGCAACTCGGTCAGCACAAAGCATTGCTTGGGCAGCTTGAAGTTGGCCAGTTGCCCCTTCAACGAAAGCAGCAACGCAGACGGGTCTAGAACAGCACCCGGCTGGGGCAAAACAAAGGCGCAGCCCACCTCGCCAAAGTCGGGGTGCGGCACACCCACCACCGCGCTCTCCTGCACCCCCGGCAACTGATTCAAAGCTTCCTCAATTTCCACCGGATACACATTCAGCCCGCCGCTGATGATGAGGTCTTTGCTGCGCCCCACGATACGTACATAGCCCTCAGCATCGCGGGTGCCCATGTCGCCGGTGATAAAAAAACCGTCAGGGCTGAACTCTTGCGCGGTTTTCTCGGGCATGCGCCAATAGCCGGCAAACACATTTGCGCCTTTCACCTCAATGCTGCCCACCTCGCCCAAGGCTGCCTCTTGGTGCTGTGCATCGGCTATGCGCAGCGACACCCCTGGCAAGGGAAAACCCACGCTGCCGCCCATACGCTCAGTCTGCCCGGCGAAGCGCTCGTCAGCCGCATAAGGGTTAGAGGTCAGCATCAAGGTTTCGCTCATGCCGTAGCGCTCTAGCACCGTGTGGCCGGTGCGCTGCTGCCACTGCTGAAAAGTGTCTATCAACATGGGCGCAGAACCCGAAATAAACAAACGCATCTTGGCGCAGACCTTTGGGTTCAACTCGGGCAAGGCCAGCAAGCGGGTGTAAAAAGTGGGCACGCCCATAAACACGGTTGCTTCTGACAAATCGGCCAGCACCCGCGAAGGCTCAAACTTGGCATGCCACAACATAGTGGCACGACTTCGCAAGGCCGCATGGATGGCCACAAACAAACCGTGCACATGGAAGATGGGCAAGGCGTGAAGCAGCACATCTTGCGAAGCAAGGCCCCAGTAGGTGTGCAAGCACTCGACGCTGCTGTGCAAATTGGCATGACTCAGCATGGCACCCTTGCTGCGTCCCGTGGTGCCACTGGTGTACAAAATAGCCGCTAAATCTTGCGCCTCACTCACAACGGGTGTGTGCTGGTCGCTGTGTTGTGCAGCCCGCGCAAGCAAGCTGCCCCCGCGTTGGTCATCCAAGGTCAGCACGTAGCGGGTGCCCATTTGGAACGCCAGCTTGCTGACCCAGCCAAAGTTGGCCGGCGTGCACACCACCACCGCAGGCTCGGCGTCTTTCACAAAATAAGCCAACTCGGCGCTTTGGTAAGCCGGGTTAAGCGGCAAAAACACATGGCCGGCACGCAAACTGGCCAAGTACAGCATCAAAGCCTCAACAGATTTATCTACCTGCACCGCAATACGTGAGCCCTTGGGCAGTTGCAAGCTGTCAAGCCAATTAGCCAGCATTGCACTGGCGTGCTCCAAGTCGCGCCAGCTGTAGCGCAAACCTTGATCGGTTTGAATGGCGATCTGTTCTAGGTCGGCGGGAAAGCCTTGTCGCAAAGCAAGGTAAAGATTGGCGTTCACGGCTTGTATTGTTATGTGGCAACCCGTCGCTTGGCCCACAGCATCATGACCACGCCCAACAGCAGCATGGGCACACACAGCCATTGCCCCATGCTCAGGCCCAGCGCCAGCAGGCCCAAATGCGCGTCAGGTTCGCGGAAATACTCGGCAATAAAGCGCGTGAGGCCATAGCCGCTTAAAAACAAACCCGATATCCAGCCGGTGGGCTGGGGCCGCCGCGCCTGCCACCACAGCAGCGCAAACAACAACAAACCTTCAAGCAAAAATTGGTAAATCTGCGAGGGGTGCCTTGGCAGCAAACTGCCACTTTGCGGAAACACCATGGCCCAAGGCAGGCTGGGGTCGGCCGCACGCCCCCACAACTCGCCATTGATGAAGTTTCCCACCCGCCCCGAGGCCAAACCGGTGGGCACACAAGGCGCCACAAAGTCGGTGATTTGCAGCCATTGACGCTGGCCTTGCCATGCGAACAAGGCCAAAGCAGCGATGACGCCCAACATGCCGCCATGAAAACTCATGCCGCCTTGCCAAATATAAAGCACTTCCAGCGGGTGCTGGCTGTAATAGCTCAGCTTATAGAACAGGCAATAGCCCAAGCGCCCGCCCAAGATTACGCCCAGCACACCGTAAGTCATGAGGTTGTCTATGTCTTTTTGACCCCACTGGCCAAGCACGGCCCACTGGGCGTAAGGCTGATGCGCCAAACGCCGCTTGGCGAGAACCAAAAACAGCACAAAAGCCAGCAAATAGCTGATGCCGTACCAGTGAACAGACAAAGGCCCTAGAGACAAGGCCACGGGATTGAATTGGGGATGAATCAGCATGGCTTGTATTGTGACGCCAGTCTGTGGCGGTGGTTTAACTGCCAAAAACCAAAAAATGAGTACTAAAACAACGAAAAAACAACAAAAATAACTATTTAATACATTTTCATCAAAGAATTTACAAAAATAGTATTGCTTTCGATAAATTTATTTATTAGTATTCATTTCAGCCAACTTGTACATCAAATGTATAAAAAGCTAGTTAGAAAACTCTTCATTTTTTTATTAAAGGATATTTATCATGGCTTCTTTGAAATTTCAAAAATCGGCTTTAGCAATTTCTTTTTCGGCGGCTTTGCTCTCCATTTCTGTGGCTACCCCAGCACTGTCCGCCAATGACTTTGGCGAATTGATCATCAATGGTCAAATTTCCAACACTACTTGTTTATTGACCTTGGGTGATGGCGGTGCCACAGGTTCTAACTCAAGAACCATCAATTTGGGCACATTCTCAACCACTACTGCTGGCGCAAGTGGTATTGGCTCCACCATTGGCAACAAACAGCACGCCATTTTGGGTCTGAAGGCCGCTGATGGCGTTAGCCCATGTACTTTCATTGGCAATAGCAAATGGGACGTGGGTGTCAATATCAGCCCTGAAAATATTGATGCCGATGTTGGTGCCGGCGTTTTGAAAAACACAGCGGCTACAAATGCTGCTACTGGCGTTGGCGTGCAACTCATGACAACAGTTGGCGCCTTAGGTACTACAGCGGGCACAACCCCAGTGAACTTCGCTAATAGCTCACCCTCCTACGGCACATTGTTGTCAGGCAGTGCTACTTCAGCTTTAGGCGTTTTGCCTGCACAAGTTATCGCCGTGACAGTTCAAATGGTCAGAACAGGTGTGATCGGTGCGGGTGTGTTTACACACAGCATTCCTTTGAACGTTTGGTACCAGTAATTAAGCCTAGAGCTATGAAGACACGATATCTGAGGCTTATATGAAAACCATGCGCATCTTCTTTTACCTGATGGTGTTTTTTGTCATAGGTACAAAAAGTCAGCTTGCTTTCGCTCAGCTATTGGGAAGTGACAGCTCAAACTCAGATGATCTGTTGATCAGTGGCCAAATTATTGTTTCCGCCTCGGCCTCGGCCTCGTGTCTTTTAAATATATTCAATCCCAACGCGGTCAACAAAAATGTAATTCGGCTCCCGCCGCTGTCCACCACCACTTTGGACGACAACGCAGCAGGACCTGTCACGGCCATAGAACTGAACCTCAACAGCGAGCAGTCTGACAGTCAATGCAGTTTTGCTGGGGCCACAATTACTTTTGACAGTGACTTGGCCGCTGTTTCCCCGCGTTCGGGTTTGCTGCGCAACAACGCCCAATTTCGGCCTGCAGAAAATGTATTTCTGCAAATTGGCCTGCTAGGCATTAACGGTGAGTTCACTCCCATTGACTTGAACCAACCGCAAATTTTAAACCAAGCTTTAAATCCTCGACCCGCCGTCTTGAATGTCGGCAGCAATAACCCTCTACCTGCGACTACACCCAAGAACGCCTCCAAGCTGGGTGTTCGCTATGTGACCACGCGTGACACCGCGGCCAAGTTGTCCACCTTGGCCTCTGACAAAACGGGTTCGCAGGATGTTACTGCCGGCAATGTCTCGGTTTTCTTGCCTTTTTTAATCAAACTCAATTAGTTTCTAAGACTGTGTTTCAAGAAAAAACCCACAAGTTTCCTGAACCTTGTTCTATTTTTTCAAAAAACGCAAATCTGAAATTTTTTCAAACCCCTTTCTAAACACTTAATTTTTCAACAAAGGAGTCTTCAAAAAAACCACAAAATTGTGAAAGAGTTGCAGTTTTTTTAGTGCTTTAGTAGTTTTTGCTCTTTTCCCTTTGTTTCGATTCAATTCACTCCATCAAGGTGTGGAAACAACGAACGAAATAAAGGAAAACCATGAACTTCTCTATCACCAAAAAGTGCCTAGTGAGCCCCATGTTGACAGTGGTGTTTGCATTCACTGGTTTTGCAGCCCATGCTGAACAAGGCATGTTGGAAATACACGGTGTCATCACCTCCCCAGGATGCAAAGTGAATTTTCAATCTGTCTCGCAAATGAGCCAACAAGGGTATATCAATGGACAAGCCTGTGGCTTGACCCGAGATACACGCAACCTCTTATCGCAATTGAATATTGCCCGCATCAGAGAAGAAACATTGTTCAACGCCCAAGGTGTTGAATTGAACAAGAAGTTGGTGACCTTCACTTACCACTGATTTCAGTTCTGGTTCTTCTTTATGGGGTGGTGTTCCCCCATTTTGAAGAACATGATGAACCTGATCTCTGACACTTTTAAACTTTTTTCCCGCCACACATACAAGGCTTCAACAGCTTTTGCACTGGGCTTGTTAACGCTGGGTGGTTTCACCGCCGCCCAAGCTGACATGATTATTGACACCACGCGTGTCATTTACAACGGGTCCAAGCGCGACGCCACCTTCAAAGTCAGCAATGTCAGCAAAGAGGCGCCTGCTTTTGTGCAAATGTGGCTTGATGATGGCAATTCTTCAGCCTCGCCTGAAGACGCCGTTGCCCCTTTCAACCTGACACCGCCTGTGGCGCGCTTGAAACCCGACTCAAGCCAAGTCGTGCGCATGGTTTTCACCGGCGAGCCCTTGCCGCCCGACCGTGAAAGTGTGTTTTATTTCAATATGCTGGAGTTGCCGCAAAAGTCGGCCGAAGAAAACAAACTCAGCTTTGCCATTCGTAGCCGCATCAAGGTTTTTTACCGTCCCAAGGCAGTCAAAGGCGATCCCATGGAGTGGATTGACAAGATCATTTGGAAGATTGTCAAAAAAGACAAGAACTGGGTAGCGGAAGGCACAAATACTTCACCCTTTCATATTTCTTTTTTCAACCTCAATTTGGGCAACAACGGGAAATTTGAATTGCTGGTGGATGGCGGCATGTTGCCGCCCAAGGGCAGTGCCAGCATCACGCTGGGTGAGGTTGGCAAGGTAAAGCCATCCTATAAATCCATTAAGGTGGAATACATCAACGACTTTGGCGGGCCCATTTCCAAAGTACACGCTGTCAACTTCGACAATTAAATTACACCGCCCTTGCTGCCTAAGCCGTGAAATCGCTCCCCTCCCCTGCCCCAAAACGCTTGTCGATAAGCACATGGGCAGTTTTGGGCGGGCTTTGCACATTGGCGCCCCATGTTTGGGCCCTAGAGCCCACAGACGCCAAAGCAAACGAGGTCAAGTTTTCATCGCTTTACTGGCTGGAAGCTCAAACCAAAATGATAGACCCCGCTTTGCCTATGCAAGTGGAAATGTCTGGGCAGTCATTTGCCGGCCAAGTACTGCAACTAGAGCAAAAAGGCATGGTGCTTTATGAGCAACAACTGCCCGAGGGTCGTTTCAGACTTATAGATACGCCTATTGCAAACCCCAATTTTCCTTTGGTGGTCAAGATCAAGTCGCCCAACCAGCCAGATAACTCGGTAGATTTGCCGATGAACTCTGTTCAAAAGCGAGCCATCATCTCCAGACGACCCGACTTATTGGCCTTGGCTCCCACCACCATTGCCAAGCCTTTGGGTGCGAAGCTGCCCGGAAAAAAGTCGATGAAAACATTGAATTCGATATTGATTTTTTGAAAGGGAAAGCTTTTCGAAATTTGAGCCCTTTGGAGGCCAAGCGCTTGGGCAGCCCTCGACCTGGCAATGTGGATGCCGACATTTACCGCAATGGCCGCATGGTCAGTAAGAGCACGGTTAAATTTGCATCCCTTCCCAACTCTGAAGAAGTGCAACCCTGCATCACGCCAGAACTGTTTCAACAATTTGACGTTAAACCTGCCTACATCAGCCCCGAAGGCGTCAAGCTGATGAATGTGTCTTCTGGCGTAAGCAGCCCCTTGAACTGCTTGTTCATCGATCAATGGGTGGCCGGTGCGACCAGCGAGTTCGATCCCAGCGATTTGCGCTTAGACATCACCATTGCACAAGCATTTTTAACCAAGACAAGCCGCCAAAACGCACCGGCAGAAATGCTCACCCGAGGAGAGAACGCCGGATTCATCAACTACAACTTGAACAATTACAAATCGTTAGGAATTAGCTCTAATTTTCTAGGTTTGCAATCGGGCGCCAATATAGGGGGTTGGCA
>JABMMR010000193.1 GCA_013205525.1 Burkholderiales bacterium
ACTTGGTGCTGGCTTTGGCCCCACAAGGGCCCGTGCCCGCTGCTTGGCAGCCCTTGCAAGTACAGACCACCTTGCCCCAGATAAATAAGCAGGCGGCGGGCGACTTGCAAGATATCAAAGGTCAGATGGGTGTGAAGCGGGCGCTAGAGATCGCTGCAGCCGGCGCACACAGTTTGTTATTGGTGGGCCCGCCTGGGGCGGGCAAATCCATGTTGGCGCAACGCTTGATAGGGCTTTTGCCGCCCCTGCGTTTGGAACAGGCTTTGCAAACCGCGGCGGTTCACAGCATTTACGGACAGTTGGCTTTAGCGCATTGGGGCCAGCGTCCTTACCGTCACCCGCACCACAGCGCCACCTTGGCCGCCTTGGTGGGAGGCGGCTCGCCACCCCGCCCAGGGGAAATATCTTTGGCACACCACGGCGTGCTGTTTTTAGACGAGTTGCCCGAGTTCTCACGCGCAGCGCTGGAGGCTTTGCGCGAACCCCTAGAGTCGGGCAGCATCAGCTTGGCTCGCGCCAGACACCATATCGAGTACCCCGCGGCATTTCAGCTGGTGGCGGCCATGAACCCCTGTCCTTGTGGCTATTTAGGCATGCGCCAACCCGCTTGCCGCTGCAGCCCCGAGCAAGTGGGGCGCTACCAAGCGCGCATCAGCGGACCCTTGTGGGACCGCATCGATATGCAAATTGCTGTGCATGCTTTAGCGCCCGAGGTGTTGCTGAATGCGCCCGTGGGTGAAAGCACAGCGCAGGTGCGAGCGCGCAGTGTGGCCGCCTACGAGCGGGCTTGGCAGCGTCAAGCTTGTAGCAACCGAGACCTGAGCCAAGCCCAATTGCAAGCCTTGCGCTTGTCGCCCCCGGCTTCACGCTTGCTGGCGCAAACCGCCCAACAACGCACTTGGTCGGCCAGAGCGACGCACCGGGTGTTGCGCTTGGCGCAAACCATTGCCGACTTAGGCGCAGCCAACGAGATTGAAGAAATGCACATGGCCGAGGCCATGCAATACAGAATATTTTTAGGGCAGACGCCTTAAAAAGGAATATCGTCATCCATATCGTCAAAGCCCGACTTGGCCGGTGCGGCGGCGCGTGGGGCGCTGGCGGCGGGAGGCGCGCTGCGTGCAGGTGCGCGGCTGGCACCCTCTTCGGATGGGCCGCCCATGCCTTCGCGTCCACCCAATAACTGCAACTCGGTGGCAATGATGTCTACCGTGTTTTTTTCCACACCGGTGGTTTTGTCGGTGTAGGTGCCGTATTTCAGGCGGCCTTCAACATAAATAGGGCGACCTTTCTTCACGTACTCGCCGGCAATTTCAGCCAAGCGGTCATAAAAAGTGATGCGGTGCCATTGCGTATCTTCAATGGTTTCGCCGCTGTTTTTGTCTTTGCGTTTGGTGCTGGTGGCAATCGACACATTGGCCACGGCTTGGCCGCTGGGAAGATAACGAACCTCGGGGTCGCGCCCGCAGTTGCCCATCAAAATAACTTTGTTCACGGATGCCATGGTGTACCTCTAGAGTGCTGTGAAAGGAAAAAACCGATTATGCGGCCCGACGCCGCGCAGATCAGTGAGCTGTGCTCACTCCCTGCGGTGATGTGTGAACAAAGCGTGTGCCCCAAGCCACCAGCAACCACAGCAGCATCAGCCCGGCACTGGTCATGAAGACACCTGAAGCACTCACTGTTTTAAGCAACCAGCCGCCCATGGCGCCGCCCGCAAAAATGCCCAGCGACTGCAAGGTGTTGTAGACCCCCAGTGCCGAGCCGCGTGCGCCTGTGGGCGCCAAACGCGACGCCAAACTGGGTTGGCTGGCTTCAAGCACATTGAAGCCGCAGAAAAACAAAAACAACAAAACGCCCAGCAACCACAAAGGCGGGGACGACACGGCAAGCAACCCCCAAGCGACCTGTACCAGCAAAACCAACACAATGCAGCCCAAAAACAAGGGCCGCAACTGACCGCGCCTCTCCATCGGAAACAGGGTCATGCCCATCACCACAAACGACAGCAGCACTGCGGGCAGGTAAACCCAGCCGTGGTCGGCACTGGCCACGCCGGCTTGGATCAGCAAAGCGGGAATAGACACCCACGAGGCGAGTTGCACGGCATACAAAGCGAACACACCAAAGTTCAGGCGAATCAAATCGCGGTGAACCAGCAAGCCCCACAAACTGTGGCGCACCCGACCCGCCGCGGGCAAGGCGGGCTCGGGCGGAGTCCAAAACCGCACAATAACGACACCGCCTACGGACAACACCAAGGTGAGGGCAAAAATAGCGCTCAAACCGCCCCAAGCTGACAGCAAGGGCCCCAAGACCAAGGACAGCGCAAACATCAAACCAATGCTCGCCCCCACCAAGGCCGTGCCTTTGGTGCGCACCGCGTCGCGGGTTTGGTCGGCCAGCAGTGCGGTGACCGCCGCAGAAATAGCGCCGCCGCCTTGCAGCGCACGCCCTAAAGCCAGACCGGTGACGCTGGTGGCCATGGCGCCCACGATGCTGCCCAGTGACAGCAAAGCCAGCCCCAGGTAAATCACTCTCTTGCGACCAAAGCGGTCGGCTGCCATGCCAAAAGGAATTTGCAACACGGCTTGCACCAAGCCATACATGCCCATGGCCAAGCCAATGGCTGACAAGTCGTCGCCGCCTTCGTAGTGCCGAGCTTCCAGCATAAAGACCGGCATCACCATGAACAGGCCCAACATGCGCATGGCGTAAATACTGGCCAAGGAAAAAGCTGCTCGCCGCTCATCGGGCAGCATGCGGGATTCATCAAGGGGAGGCAGGGTCACAGAAGGCTTATTCATATTTCAGTAGCGGCAATTGTCGGTCATGCCTGAGGCAAAGCCATGCTTGTTAATCCTTATATAAGCTGTGGATGCATACAGTTATCATGCGCCATGGCCAAAGACAAAACCTATTACAGCTGCACCGAGTGCGGCGGCACCAGCCCCAAATGGCTGGGCAAATGCCCGCAGTGCGAGGCTTGGAATACCTTGGTCGAGGCAGTCTCTGCCGAAGCAGGCGCATTGAAAAACCGCTTTACCCCGCGTGCAGGTTTGGCGCCATCCGCAGGCGTGACGGCGCTGTCTGATATCGAAGCGCAAGATGTGGAGCGTACCCCCACCGGCCAAGACGAGCTAGACCGTGTATTAGGCGGCGGCATGGTCGAAGGCGGCGTGGTGTTGATAGGCGGCGACCCAGGCATTGGCAAGTCCACCTTGCTGTTGCAAGCCCTCGATGGTTTGCAGCGCAGCGGTCAAAACACCTTGTACGTCACCGGCGAGGAGTCAGGCGCGCAAGTCGCGCTGCGCGCGCGTCGCTTGGGGCTGGACAACAGCCGCGTGCAGGTCATGGCCGAAACCCAATTGGAAAAAATTATTTCCACCTTGCAAGCGCAGTCGCCGCACATCGCTGTCATCGACTCCATCCAAACCGTGTATTCCGACCAACTCACCAGCGCGCCTGGCTCTGTTGCGCAGGTGCGCGAGTGCGCCGCCCACCTCACTCGCTTGGCCAAGTCCAGCGGAATCGCTATCGTGTTGGTGGGCCATGTCACCAAAGAAGGGGCGCTGGCCGGCCCGCGCGTGCTCGAGCACATGGTCGACACCGTGCTGTATTTCGAAGGCGAGCGCAGCCACCAGTATCGCATCCTCCGCGCGTTCAAGAATCGCTTCGGCGGCACGGACGAGATCGGTGTTTTCGCGATGGGCCAGGACGGGCTG
>JABMMR010000194.1 GCA_013205525.1 Burkholderiales bacterium
GAGATCATCGACAACGCCATCACCTCGACCATCAGCCGCACCATCATCACCCACGGTTGTACGCAGTTAATGGTTTTGTCTATGTTGCTGTTTGGTGGGGCCACGCTGCACTACTTTGCCATGGCGCTGACCATTGGTATTTTGTTTGGTATTTACTCGTCGGTGTTTGTTGCCGCGGCCATCGCCATGTGGCTGGGCATTCGCCGCGAAGACCTGATTAAAACAGTGAAAAAAGACGGTCCAGATGAAGACCCCAACGACCCCAATGCGGGCGCCGTAGTTTAAACAATCAGTGAGCGATTCGGTCGCTCACGTCGTCGCACAACTCATCGAGCACCAAAGCGTCAGGCTCGATACCCGCACTCCAATAAACCATCAACACAATGATTTTCAAATCATCCAAGCTGATGGGGTGGGTGCTAACCGCCATGGCACGGTCGACCACGATTTCGCGCACTTGCGGCGGTAAAACGCCCGCACCTTCCATGAAGGTAATAAAGCCCAAGCCTGCGGCGCCCAGTTGTTGTTGCTCTGAAATGGAATACACCCGCATGCTATTTGGAGACTGCACGTAGGCGGTTTCCCAAGCGGTTTTGGGTGCATCAATGCGAATGGTTTCTGAGTTTTGTGCAGCGGTGTGTAGTCCAGCGAGCCAAGACAGGGCTTGCTCTATTTCATCGGCATCAAAGCCGGCTGCACTGAGTTTGCGTCCCAAAAGGGGCAACTCAGGACAGGCCTCGCCTCGCCAGTAGTGTTCGTACACGTACACAAGAACATCGAACATATGAAGAGAATATACCTTGTTTTCAAAGTCACTTTCCCTGTCAATTTAACTGCTTATTTGTTCAGCAATATCGCACGCCATGCAGCTCGGTTAATTGATGCTGCTCTGGTGCAAGCGTTGATAGGTTCCAGCGGCGTTGATGGACACGCAGGCTTGGTTTTGCATGAGTTGCAGCAAGGCCAACACCTGCGCCACCGGCAAATGGCTGCGCACGACCAGCACATCCAAGGTTTGCGCTTCATCCCCCAAGGCTTGCCACAGCGAAAACGCATGGGGGTCTTGCAAGACCGCTGGCAAGCTCGGCTTCAAAGGCTTAAGTGCCAAGCCGCTGATGGGCGGCATTTCATCGGCAATGTCTTGGATGTTTTCCACCAACTTGGCACCTTGGCGCAACAAGGCGTGGCAGCCGCGTGACAGCGCTGAGTGAATCGAGCCTGGAATAGCAAACACTTCTTTGCCTTGGTCCAAAGCCTGTTGTGCCGTGATGAGAGAGCCGGATTGCAGCGCGGCTTCAACCACCAAAACGCCTTGGCTCAAGCCCGCAATCAATCGGTTGCGCTGCGGAAAATGGTGGGCCTTGGCAAGACTGCCCAAGGGCAACTCGCTGATGACCCAGCCGCAAGCGGCAATGTCCTGCGACAAACCAAGATGCTGGCGCGGGTAGACCAAATCCAGACCCGTGCCCACCACAGCGACTGTTGGGCAATGCGCGGTCTCCATGACTTGCATGGCACCTTGGTGCGCTGCGGCATCAATACCCATGGCCATGCCCGAGACCACGGTGTAACCCCCAGCGCACAAGCTGTAGGCAAATGCGCGGGCGTTTTCACGCCCTTGGTGGGTGGGGTTGCGACTGCCCACCACCGCCACTGCCGGCCCCAATGGGCGATGCAGTTGGCCGCGCGCAAACAGCAGCAACGGCGCATCGGGCAAGGCCATCAGGTCTGCCGGAAAAGCCGCATCGTCCCAACTCCACACCGCATGCGACACACCTTGACCCGCGTCTTCCAGCCAACGCTGGGTACGCTCACAGTGTGCAGCCCAATCGGGTGGTTCGCTGTGAATCGCCGTGGCCAGCTCTTGGCCCAGCTCTTGCACCAACAAGGCCACAGCTTGTGCCCAAATGGCCGCCAAAGAACCGTAAGCAGCCCACAACTGACGCGCGCCGCGCGCGCCCAGACCCGGGGTGAGCAACAAGCGCAAAGCCAGCGGCCAATGCGCCTGGTTTGCTTGGGGGGAAATGTGCTGGTCTGAGGGCGTTTGAGAATGGGTCATAGCGAGGTCTCCAAAACAGGGGGAGACCAGCTTAGAAGTCACGCCTCAAGCATGGGGCGGGCAGCGCTGTGCTTATTCCTCAGCCAAACTTCACCCTGCCGTCCAAAAAAGCGACAATACAGCCCCATGGCAATACTCTCCATTCTTTCCTTCCCCGATCCCCGCTTAAACACCGTCGCCAAGCCCGTGGCTGTGGTGGACGAGCGCATCCGCACTTTGGCGGCAGACATGATAGAGACCATGTATGAGTCCAAGGGTGTGGGCTTGGCCGCCACCCAAGTGGATGTGCATGAGCGCGTGGTGGTGATGGATGTTTCTGAAGATCACAACCATCCCTTGGTGATGATCAACCCCGAGCTGTTGTGGAAGAGCGAAGAGCGCATCAAAGGCGAAGAAGGCTGTTTGTCGGTGCCTGGGGTTTTTGACGCGGTTGAGCGCGCTGCGCAAGTGAAGATTCAGGCTTTAGACGAACACGGCGAAATGCAAACCTATGAGGCTGATGGCTTGATGGCGGTATGCATTCAACACGAGATGGACCACCTCATGGGCAAGGTGTTTGTCGAATACCTGTCCTTGCTCAAACGCACCCGCATTCGCGGCAAGCTGGTCAAAGCACAACGCGAACTCGAGCGCTAAGCGATGCGCTTGGTCTTTGCCGGCACGCCGGTCTTTGCCCAACAGGCGCTGGCCGCTTTGCACGCAAGCGGCCACGATATCGCCTTGGTAATGACCCAACCCGACCGCCCAGCGGGTCGCGGCATGCAATTGCAAGCCTCCGCCGTCAAACAATATGCGCTTGAACACGGTATGCGGGTGTGCCAGCCAAGTGGCTTACGCTTAGACGGCAAATACGCCGACGAAGCGGCGACGGCGCAAGCGGCCATTGCACATGCCAAAGCCGACGCCATGGTGGTGGTGGCCTATGGTTTGTTGCTGCCGCCTTGGACGCTGAACAGCGTGCCCATGGGTTGCCTCAATATCCACGCCTCACTCTTGCCGCGCTGGCGCGGTGCTGCGCCGATTCAACGTGCCATTGAAGCGGGCGACGGCGAAAGCGGCGTGTGCATCATGCAGATGGAAGCGGGCTTGGACACCGGCCCCGTTTTGTGGCGTCAAGCCTTAACTTTGTCTGAAGATGAAACCAGCGCCAGCTTGCATGACAAGCTGGCCGACGTGGGTGCCCAGGGCATAGTGCAAACCTTGGCGCAACTGCCAAATTTGACCGCCGTCCCTCAGCCCGAAGACGGCGTCACCTATGCCGCCAAGATCGACAAGCACGAAGCGCTGATCGACTGGTCGATGGCAGCTACGGTATTGGCGCGGCGCATTCGCGCTTTCGACCCTTTCCCAGGCGCACACACTTTGCGCCACAGCCAGCCCATGAAGATTTGGGCGGCGCAAGTTTTGCCCCAAACCTCTCACCAAGCACCGGGCACGGTGCTGCAAGCCAGTGAGCAGGGCTTGGACGTGGCCTGCGGCGAGGGTGTGCTGCGCTTGCTGCAGTTACAAAAACCTGGCGGCAAACGATTGGCCTTTGCCGAAATGTTGCGCGGCCAAGCGGATTGGCAAGGCACAGTGCTGGGTCATTGAAACTTCGCCCATGTTTCTAGACCCTGCCAATTTTCGCCATCCTGCTTTTCGCACCGGCATGGCTGACGCTTTCAAAGTCGCGCCTGGCATTTGGGCTTGGGGCTTGATGACCGGCGTGTCCATGGTGCAAGCCGGCTTGGGGCCGGCCATGTCCACATGGATGACTTTGCTGGTGTATGGCGGCAGCGCACAACTGGCGGTCACGCCTTTGATGGCGGTGGGCACGCCAGTGTGGGTGGTGCTGGCCACAGCGTTTTGCGTCAACCTGCGCTTTGCGGTGTTCAGTCTGCATTTGCGCGGCTACTTGATGGCGTGGCCGCGCTGGCAACGCCTGACCATTGGCTACCTGATCGCCGATTTGAACTATGTGCAGTTTGTGCAAAACCACCCTAGCCCCGCCACAGACGCCGCAGGCCAGCGCGCCGAAATGGCCTACCTGTGTGGCAACTGTTTTTTAACTTGGGTGGGCTGGCAAGTTGCCAGCATTTTGGGCATTGTGTTGGCCAGCCAAGTGCCGTTGGAATGGGGCTTGGGCTTTGCGGGTGTGTTGGCCTTGGTGGGCATACTCTGCTCGCTGGCCAGCTCACGCATGCGCACCGTGTCCTTGGTGGTGTCGGGCGCGGCGGCGGTTGCGGCTTATGCCTTGCCCTTGCGTTTGAACATCTTGGTGGCCATCGCCGCGGCCGTGGCCATGTGCTTGATGATTGAAAAAACCGCTGGTGTGAACAAGGCCGCCACATGATCGATGTGTTTCAACTCCTCACCTTGCTGGGCTTGGCGGCGATGACGGTGCTGGCACGTTGCTTTTTCTTTATTTTGAACCGCGAGTTGCCTTTCCCTGCTTGGGCGCAACGCGGCTTGCAATACGCGCCCATCGCCGCGCTGGCAGCCGTGGTGGTGCCCGAGGTCTTGGTGACACATGGGCAGTTGATCAGCACATGGCTGGATGCGCGGCGCTTGGGCGCGGCGACCGGCGTGGCCTATTACAC
>JABMMR010000195.1 GCA_013205525.1 Burkholderiales bacterium
CATTGAAGTCATTTACAACCACGTCATCTTGGTGCTTAAAGGCGTTTCCTTGCAAGTGCCCGAGCGCGGCATCGTCGCGCTCTTGGGCGGCAACGGTGCGGGCAAGACCACCACCTTGCGCGCTATATCTAATTTACTGCAAGGCGAGCGTGGACAGGTCACTAAGGGCAGCATCGAGTTGCGTGGTGAGCGCATTGAAAACCTCACGCCTGCAGATTTAGTCAAGCGTGGCGTGGTGCAGGTGATGGAAGGCCGGCATTGTTTTGCCCACCTCACCATTGAAGAAAACTTGCTCACCGGCGGCTACACGCGCCGCGACAAAGGCGAGGTGGCTGCCAACCTAGAGAAGGTTTACAACTACTTTCCGCGCTTGAAAACCCGCCGCGGCTCCCAGGCGGCTTACACCTCGGGCGGTGAGCAGCAAATGTGCGCTATTGGTCGCGCTTTGATGGCCAACCCCAGCATGGTGTTGTTAGATGAACCCTCTATGGGCTTGGCGCCGCAAATAGTGGAAGAGGTGTTCAACATCGTTAAAGACTTGAACCAAAAAGAGCACGTTACTTTTTTACTGGCCGAACAAAACACCCACATGGCATTGCGCTATGCCGACTTTGGCTACATCATGGAGTCAGGGCGTATCGTCATGGATGGCGCAGCCCAAGACTTGGCTAACAACGAAGATGTCAAAGAGTTTTATTTGGGCATGGGCGGCGGCGAGCGTAAAAGCTTCAAAGATGTAAAAAGCTATAAACGCCGCAAGCGTTGGTTGGCTTAAAGGAATCAATATGACCGATTTCTACGACTCCCTCGAACAACGTGACCCCGCCCAGCGTGAAGCAGCCTTGTTGCAGGCCTTGCCGCTGCAAATCGCGCACGCACAAAACAACGCGCCGGCGTGGCGGCAGATTTTGCAAGGCGTTGATGCCTCATCAGTGAACAGTCGCACGGCTTTGGCCAAACTACCTGTCACTCGCAAATACGAGTTGTTGGCACGCCAGCAAGAACAGCGCGCCAAGGATGTTTTCGGTGGTTTTTCTGCGCTGAATTTTGGTAAGCAGATGCCGCGAGTGTTCGCCAGCCCGGGTCCGATTTACGAGCCCGAGGGCGTGGCCAAAGACTATTGGCGCATGGCGCGCGCCTTGTTTGCTGCCGGTTTTCGCTCTGGCGAATTGATTCATAACTGCTTTAGCTACCACTTCACGCCAGCCGGCTCGATGATGGAAAGCGGTGCACATGCTTTGGGTTGCAGCGTGTTTCCCGCGGGCACAGGTCAAACCGAACAGCAGTTGCAAGCTTTGCAGGAACTGCGTCCCAGTGGCTACAGCGGCACGCCCAGTTTTTTGAAAATCTTGCTTGAAAAAGCGGCTGAGTCACAAACCGCCTTGCCGTTTTTGAGCAAAGCCTTGGTCAGCGGCGAGGCGTTTCCACCCTCTTTGCGTGACTGGTTAGGCCAACGTGGCGTGACGGCTTACCAGTGCTACGCCACAGCAGACATTGGCTTGATTGCCTTTGAAACCGCGGCGCGCGAAGGCTTGGTGTTGGACGAAGGCGTGATGGTGGAAATTGTGCGCCCCGGCAGCGGCGACCCCGTGGCCGAGGGCGAGGTGGGCGAGTTGGTGGTGACCACGCTCAACCCCGATTACCCCTTGATTCGTTTTGGCACGGGCGACTTGACAGCGGTCTTGCCAGGCATTTGCCCTACGGGGCGCACCAACCAGCGCATCAAAGGGTGGTTGGGGCGCGCTGATCAAACCACCAAGGTGCGCGGCATGTTTGTGCACCCTGGTCAAGTCGATCAAGTGGTCAAGCGCTTCCCTGAAGTGCTTAAAGCGCGTTTGGTGGTCAGCGGCGAAATGGCAGATGACCAGATGCATTTGCATGTTGAAACCACGCAAGCTTCAGACAACTTGCAAGCGGCACTGGCGCAAGCGGTGCGAGATATCACCAAGCTGCGGGCCGAGGTTGTCTTTGTCGCTCCAGGCAGTTTGGCCAACGATGGTTTGGTGATTGCTGATGCGCGCAGTTACAAATAGTTGTTTCCTGCTGTTGTTCTTGGGCCTTGGCTCGGCATGGGCGCAAAGTTTTCCCATCAAAGACAAGGCCATCACGATGGTTGTGCCCTTCACGGCCGGCGGCCCCACGGATCGCTTGGCGCGAGACATGGCCGAGGCTTTACGCAAGCCCTTGGGCGGTGCTGCAGTGGTAGTGGAAAACGCTTTGGGCGCAGGTGGCGCTATCGCCACCCAAAAAGTAGCCCGTGCCATACCTGATGGCCACACCTTATTGATTCACCATATTGGCATGGCCACCATGCCGACCCTCATCAGAAAACCACCATTTGATGTGCTCAACGACTTCGAGTATTTGGGCATGATTCACGAAGTGCCCATGACGATTGTGGCGCGACCCACGTTGGAAGCCAACAACTACAAGCAACTCAGCGCATGGGTGGCTGTGCAAAAAGACAAAGTCAATTTAGGCAATGCGGGCATAGGCTCGGCTTCGCATTTGTGCGGCTTGTTGTGGCAAACCGCCACGCGCACCGAGATGACCACCATTCAATACAAAGGTGTGTCCATGGCCATGGCCGATTTATTGGGCGGGCAAATCGATTTGTTGTGCGACCAAACCACCAATACCTTGACTTATATCGAGGCACGGAAAATTAAAGCCTATGCGGTGACGGGCAATAAACGCTTAACGCAAGCGGCTTTGAAAGATTTACCCACTTTGCAAGAGATGGGCTTGAAAGGCTTTCAGGTCAGCGTGTGGCATGCGGTGTATGCGCCCAAAGGCCTGCCCGCTGAGACCAAAAACAAGTTGCATGCGGCTTTGCGCAGTGTGCTCAGCGATGCAGCGTTTGTGCAAAAACAAGAAGCACTGGGCGCGCTCATGATTGTGGACAAACGCACAGACCCGCAAGAGCACAAAAAATTTGTCGCCGCAGAAATAGCCAAATGGAATCCCATCATCAAGGCCGCAGGCGTCTACGCCGATTAAACCTGCCAGCAACTTACTGTTTGAATCGCTTGCGCGTGAGGTGAAGCGCTGTCCACCAAGCCACACTGGCGTAAAGCGCCAACACACCCAAATGCAATAAAGCTTGATCGGGCCACTGGTCCATGAACAAGGGACGCACCAGCGCTACCGCGTGGGTCAATGGCAAACACCAGGCCACCCACTTGACCATCTCAGGCAAGGTGTCTAGCGGGAAAAACACCCCGCTTAAAAACATCATGGGGGTTAAAAACAAAGTGAAGTAGTAGGTGAAGAAGTCGTAGCCTTTGGCCAAAGCATTAAAGATCAAGGCCAAGCAACTGAAGGTGATGCCCACGCCCAACAAAATAGGCCAAGCTATCAGGAGTTTCCAAGAGTGGCTGATGTCCAAGACCAGCATCACGATCAATATGGCGGTTGCCGTGAAGATGGCTTTGAAGGCGGCCCACAGCATTTCAGCCAACAGCACATCGTCAAGGCGTACCGGCGCGTTCATGATGCCGTCCCAGGTCTTTTGTACATGCATGCGGGAAAAAGCCGAATACAGCGCCTCGAAGGTGGCGGCATTCATGGCGCTCATGCACACCGAGCCGCTGGCCAAAAACAAAATATAGGGTACTTTTTCGTCGCCTTGTTGAACGCCGCCCACCAGTGCGCCCAAGCCATAGCCAAAAGCCACCAACCACATCAAGGGCTCGGCAATATTAGCAATCAGGCTGGGAATAAAGAGTTTGCGCCAGACCAAAAAATTACGCAAAAAGACAGGCCAAAACCGCAACTGCATCATCCGTCCTCTCGAATCTGTCGCCCAGTGAGTTTGAGAAACAGGTCTTCCAAATTGGCAGGGCGGTGCAGGGTGCGTAAACCCGGAATGTCCCCTAAGGCTTTTAGCAAAGGCGCCGCCGTGTCGCTGTAGAAAAACACCGTGTCGCCACTCACCTCCACCCTTTTCGCGTAGTTGCTTGCCACACATGCGGCAATGACTTGCGGGTCGCCGCCAAACACTTCCACCACATCGGGTTCCAAATGTTGGTTGATCAAGTCACGCGGCTTGCCTTCGGCAATTTTCTTTCCGTGGTCTAACACCAGCAAGCGGTCGCACAAGCGTTCGGCTTCGTCCATGAAGTGGGTGGTGAGCAAAATCGATTTACCCTGTTGCAAGAGTTGCTGTAAGCGCTCCCACATCAAATGACGCGCTTGCGGGTCTAGGCCGGTGGTGGGTTCATCCAACAAAAGCACTTGCGGGTCGTTGATCAATGCTCGCGCCAAACTCAGTCGGCGTTTCATGCCGCCCGACAACTCGCTGGGCTTGGCGTCGGCTTTGTGGGTGAGCGCGGCAAACGACAGCAGCGCGGGGATACGCTCGCGTATGTCGGCGCTGGCCATACCGAAATAACGGCCATAGACCATCAGGTTTTCGCTGCAAGTGAAATCGGGGTCTAGCGTATCGAATTGACTCACCACGCCAAGCCGCGCTTTGATGGCCAGCGTCTCTTGCGGCATGGGCATGCCAAACACGCTGATGCTGCCACTGTCGGCAGTGGTCAGGCCCAAGCACATGCGAAAGGTGGTAGTTTTGCCTGCGCCATTGGGGCC
>JABMMR010000196.1 GCA_013205525.1 Burkholderiales bacterium
CCTAAAAAAATCGGGTGCTCTGCGACACCCATCAACGCACGCTGGGCGGCGCGGGGCAGCGGGTACAGCAAAGACGCGTCATAGTTATCGGCATAAGTGGCGGCCTTGCCCAGCAGCGAGGTTTCAGGTGAGTTCATAAGGGTGTGTGGGCATTTAAAAAAGGCAAGAGCCGCGACATCATTTGCTCCAATGCACCGGGCGGCATATCGTGGCCCATGCCCTCGATGCCATGCAGCTTGGCATTGGGGATGCGTCTGGCAGTGTCTTCTCCACAGGCATAGGGCACCAAGGGATCAGCTTTGCCGTGCATCACCAAGGTGGGCGTGGTGATGCGACTCAGCAGTCCCGCGCGCGCGCGGTCGGCCATGGCCGAGAGCATTTGCCGATAGGCTCCCATGGGGCGGTTGCTGCGCTTCAAAGAGTCATTGACCAACTGCTGTTGTGAGCCCTCGGGATGTTCAAAGCCCGGGCCTGCAAGCGCTTGCACAAAACGCAGCGCCTGTTGACGTGCGGCATCACTGCCGGCTTGGGCTGGCGGTGTGAACAACACACGTCGCATGGCGGGCGTGGGACCAGCCAAACCTTTGGCACCGCTGCTGCTCATGATGCTGGTCAAGCTATGCGCGCGCTGTGGTGCACAGATGCAAATGCGTTGCGCAATCATGCCGCCCATGCTGACTCCCACCAAATGCGCTTGGCTGATTTGTAAATGATCTAAAACACCCAAAGCGTCATTGGCCATGTCTTGAATGCTGTAAGGCGCTTGGGGCTGCAAGCCCAGTTTTTGTTGCAGCATGAACCACAGCAAATTCGGGGCAGGCAAATGCGCCATGTCTTGCGACAAACCGATGTCGCGGTTGTCCAGGCGAATGACACGGAAACCCGCTTGGTGAATTTGGCGCACCATGGCTTCAGGCCACACAATGAGTTGCATGGCCATGCCGGGGATCAGGAAAACCGCCACGCGATCTCGCTCACCTGTGTCTTCCACTTCGATGCGCACACCGTTGACAAAGAGTTGCATGGTCTGGGCTTTCAGTCGTTGAGATGGCGGCGAAACACCAAGCTGTCTGCACTGGAAGCGCTGGCTTCGAAGGCATAGCCTTCCAAGTTGAAGGCTTGCAACGCTTCGGGGGTCTTGGCTTGGTGTTGAATCGCGTAACGCGCCATCAAGCCACGGGCACGTTTGGCAAAAAAGCTGATGATTTTGTACTGGCCGTTTTTATGGTCTTGGAAGACGCATTCGATCACCCGCGCTTGCAAGGCTTTGCGATCAACTGCTTTGAAATACTCTTGCGACGCCAGATTGACGATGACGGACTCTTTGCTATGGCTAAGCTGTTGGTTTAAATGCTCGGCAATTTGAGCGCCCCAAAACTGGTACAGGTTGTTGGCTTTACCGTGCTTGAGCGCCGTGCCCATCTCTAGTCGGTAGGGCTGCATCAAGTCCAGCGGTCGCAGAACGCCATACAAACCACTCAAAATCGCCACATGGTCTTGCGCCCATTGCAAGTCTTTGGGCTTTAAGCTTCTGGCATCCAGGCCTTCATACACATCGCCATTGAAAGCCAGCACCGCGGGGCGGGCGTTGGCCTCGGTGAACTGGGGCGACCAAGTTTTGTAGCGCTCCACATTCAGCTTGGCCAGCGCATCGCTCAAGTCCATCAGCTCAGCGATTTGCTTGGGTGTTTTCTTTGTGAGCGTGTCGATCAGCTCGGCAGATTGCGGCACAAACTGCGGTTGCGTGGCCGCGATGGCTGGCAAGACGGATTCGTAGTCCAAAGATTTGGCGGGGGAGAGCAGTAATAGCATCCTGCGATTATTTCAAATCCCCAGCCAAGGATGCCAAAGCGTCTTCCGCGATTTGCGTGTGCGCCGGATAGTTGGTGTGGTTGCAACCCAATTTGGCTGCCGCACCGGCTTTGATGGCCGCCTTGGTGGCCGCATCAAACTCAAAGCGGACAAAGTGAACCGCTGAGGTTTTTTCGTCGTTTTCACGATCTAAGTCTTCGTCGGCGATGGCGTACACACGGGCGTAGCCCTCGACCTCGATGAACATGCGGTCTTCCACACCAATAAGCCTAGCCAACTCGCGTTTGCGCTCGTTCACATCGGGGTATTCGATGAGCATGGTGGCCTTCCAGTTGCTGCCCTCTGGCACCAAGGGGGCATAGGCGTCGATTTCCTGCTGAATGCCTTCTTCTTCGAAGATTTTTTCAATTCGCAGCATCTCTTGGATTTGGTAGCGAACGGTGGTTTCGCTCTCAAACTGCAAGGTGATGTGGTCTCCCAAATGCACCGAGCGCAACTTGCGGTGTGCCAGTACCTCGGCCTTGTGGGTCTTGCGAAATTTGCTGTACGCCTCAAGGCTCATCAGGTTTTCAGAGGTGATGTGTCCGGTAATCTGCATAAATTGCTTTCAATTAATTGGAATCTGACCCCAATTATTTCAGCCCGTAGGCTTTGGCCACGAGGCTGATGGGGTGTTGGAGTTCGGGAACGGCTTGGCCGCTGGCCTCAAAGCCTTGGGCGATGTGGTGGCCGCCCAGCGGGCAGTCGGAGCTGATGTAGTCGGGCTTGCTGCCGTCTTTCATGGTGGCCATGGCTTTGACCACGGGCTTGCCAATTTTCATGGCGTAAGCGTGGGTGGCTTTTTTCACGCCATAAGTGCCGGCGTGTCCCGAGCATCGCTCGATAGTGTTGATGGTGGTGTCGGGAATCATCTTGAGCATTTCTTCGGTTTTCTTGCCGATGTTTTGCACCCGACCGTGGCAGGGAATTTGATAGCTGACATTGCCCAAGCTTTCAGGGAACTCAGTTTTCAGCAAGCCATCACGCTTGCGCGCCATCAGGTATTCAAATGGGTCCCACATATGCTCTTTGACCAACTGTGTTTCAGCGTCGTTGGGGTACATCAGCGGCAACTCTTGCTTGAACATCAAGGTGCATGAAGGCACTGCGCTCAAAATGGCATAGCCCTCGCGAGCGTATTTGGCGAGGATGGGCATATTGATTTGCTTGTTCTCGTCCACCGACTGCAAGTCGCCCAATTCCAGCTTGGGCATACCGCAGCATTTTTCTTTAGACACCAACTCGTAAGGGATGTCGTTGTGATCGAGGATTTTCAGCAAGTCCATGCCGATGCCAGGTTCGTTGTAATTCACATAGCAGGTTGAATAAATCACGACCTTGCCGGGTGTTTTTTTACCGTCAATGACTTTGCTGCTTTTAGCCTTAGAAGCTTGGCTGCGGAATTTCTTGGTGGCCAACTCGGGCAACCAAGCATTTTTGTCAACACCCAAGGCCGACTCCATCACCGAGCGTGCCATCTTGGTTTTATTGATCGCATTGACCGCTTGCACAACGACAGGGATACCCGCAAATTGGCCATGCACATCAGTGGAGGCCAGCAGTTTTTCACCCGTGGTCACTTCACCTTTTTGAAACTTGATGGCCTTGGCCCGCAGCATGGTGTGGGGGAAATCGAGGTTCCATGCGTGGGGTGGCACGTAGGGGCATTTGGTGAGGTAGCACAGGTCACACAAATAGCACTGGTCAACCACTTTCCAGTAGTCTTTTTTGTCCACGCCATCCACCTCTAGCGTGGGGCTTTCATCCACCAAGTCAAACAGCGTGGGAAACGAGCCGCACAAGCTCACACAGCGGCGACAGCCGTGGCAAATATCAAAGATGCGCTCCATCTCGGTGAGACAGGCTTCTTCGTTATAGAAGTCGGGGTTGAGCCAATCCAGCGGATGGCGTGTAGGGGCTTCTAAGTTGCCTTCGCGTGACATGCTGTGTTCCTTAAAAAAAGGGGCGCTGAGCAATATGCGCCCAACGCCCTACTCTCAATACTGAGAAAAGATCAATCGACCAATTCGGCCAATGCTTTGACGTAACGGTTGGCGTGTGAGCGCTCAGCCTTGGCCAAAGTTTCAAACCAGTCGGCGATTTCGTCGTGGCCTTCGTCGCGTGCGGTTTTGGCCATGCCTGGGTACATGTCGGTGTACTCGTGGGTCTCGCCTGCCACTGCAGCTTTCAGGTTGTCACGGGTGGGGCCAATGGGCAAGCCGGTGGCGGGGTCGCCGCACTGCTCTAGCCATTCCAAATGACCATGGGCGTGACCGGTCTCGCCTTCGGCGGTCGAACGGAACAGCGCTGCCACATCATTTTGGCCTTCGATATCGGCCTTGTTTGCGAAATACAGGTATCGACGATTGGCCTGAGACTCGCCTGCGAAGGCGGCCTTCAGGTTTTCTTCTGTCTTAGAGCCTTTAAGAGCTGACATGAGGAATCTCCTTGGGTTGATGAAAATGCTTTGAAATTGCTATCAAAGACTTTGTAAGCGTAACGGGCGAATATGAAAAGTCCAATGAGATGTTTCAATCTACACTATTGACTAAGGCTATCAACCCTCCATTTTCCCAACAATTAATTGGGATCTGACCCCGATTAATAAATGACCGCTGTAATGAAAATTGATTTTGTATCCGACATCGCCTGTCCTTGGTGCGCTGTGGGTCTGGGTGCGCTAGAAAAAGCGTTGGAAGAATTGCAGGGCGAGGTCGAAGCTCATATCCATTTTCAGCCTTTTGAACTCAACCCTCAGATGCCACCAGGCGGTGAAGACTTGGTGGAGCATTTGGGCAAGAAATACGGCTCTACCGCCGATCAACAAGCACAGATGTACCAAACCATCAAAGCGCGGGGAACTGAAGTAGGTTTTGCGTTTCACCCCACAGGCCGTGGCCGCATCTTCAATACTTTTGATGCGCATCGCTTGCTGCATTGGGCCGAACATGAGGGCGGGGCTGGCGATCAACACACATTGAAAAAGGCTTTCTTGGAGGCTTACCAAGGTCGGGGGGAAGTGATTGAGTCCCATGAAGTGTTGCTGGGCATCGTCAAGGCGCAGGGCATGGACACGGTTGCTGCCAAGGCTGTACTTGAGAGCGATACCTACGCCCAAGCTGTGCGTGAGAAAGAAAACTTTTACACCAGCGCTGGGATTCATTCGGTTCCAGCCGTCATCATCAATGACAAGCACCTCATCTCTGGTGGTCAACCCGCTGAGGTTTTCGCCAGTGCCTTGCGACAAATCGCCGCTGAACAGGTCTGAGCACAGACAAGACTTTCACAGCCGAATGCACCGCTAAAATCATTTTCTTTCTATCTGAATTACCACGCTTAAACATGCAGCGCGTCAAACCCACATCCCTATGAGTAAAGCCCCCGCGCAACCCAGCTTAGATAGCCTGTCCAAATCTTTTGAACCCGCCGCCCTCGAGGCCCACTGGGGTCCTGAGTGGGAAAAGCGCGGCTACGGCGTGGCGGGTTTTCGCGGCACCGGTCAGCCCCAAGCAGACCAAGCGGCATTCGCTATTCAACTGCCGCCGCCCAATGTGACTGGCACGCTGCACATGGGCCATGCGTTCAACCAAACCATCATGGACAGCCTCACACGCTACCACCGCATGAAGGGCTTTAAC
>JABMMR010000197.1 GCA_013205525.1 Burkholderiales bacterium
GAGAGAAGGTGGGCGTTGCATGAAAGCTCCTTGGCGTGGTGTGAGGCGCCGATTGTGCTGCTGGCCCAGAGGCCGTGAAGAAGCAGCGCCTTCAAAAAACGCAAGCGCTGCTTTCACGGGGAATGGCTTAAAGGCTTAGGGCGGGAGTTCGCGCTGCATCTCGGGGTCGGCTTTAAAGCGCAGCAACAATTTACCCGCCACCACCACGCCCACCGCACACACACTGCCAGCCAGGTAATACAACCATCCCAACACTTTGCCGTTCTCGCCCAGCATGACAGGCAAGAGTTCCAGCACGCCAGGGTCGGTGACAGCCATGGTGCCGGCGATCCAACCCATGACCATGCCGCCCAAGGTGATGACCCATGGGAATCTGTCCATCAAGCGAATCACAAAGGTGCTGCCCCACACCACTATAGGGACGCTGACCAAGAGGCCAAACACCACCAAGGCCATTTTGTGGTCGCCACCGCCCGCCTCAGCCGCCGCTGTCACGCCAATGACGTTGTCCACGCTCATCACCAAGTCAGCCAACACAATGGTTTTGATGGCGCCCCAAAGTTTTTCGCTGGCATCCACCTCGTGGTCGTCATCTTCTTGGGTGAGGAGTTTCACTCCAATCCAAAGCAGCAAAGCTGCACCCACGAGCTTTAAAAAGGGAATACCCAGCAAGGTGAGTGCCACGCCAATCAAGCCTACGCGAATCACAATCGCGCCCATGGTGCCCCAAAAAATGCCTTGGCGGCGCTGGTGCTCGGGCAGTCCGCGACACGCTAAGGCGATGACGATGGCGTTGTCGCCACCGAGCAAAATGTCGATGAGAATGATTTGGCCCACCGACACCCAAAACGCGGGGTCTTGAAATAATTCCATTTAAAGCATTGCCTTCAGAAGTTTGGCCATCTCAGAGGGGTTACGGGTGATGGTGAAGCCACACTCTTCCATGACGGCGAGTTTGGCTTCGGCCGTGTCGGCGCCGCCACTGATGAGCGCGCCGGCGTGGCCCATGCGTTTGCCAGCAGGCGCTGTCACACCGGCGATGAAACCGACGATGGGTTTTTTCATATGGGCTTTGCACCAGCGTGCGGCTTCGGCTTCGTCGGGCCCGCCAATTTCGCCAATCATGATGACGGCGTCGGTGTCGGGGTCGTCGTTGAAAGCACGCATCACGTCGATGTGTTTCAAGCCATTGATCGGGTCGCCACCAATGCCAACTGCGCTGGACTGGCCCAAGCCAACTTCAGTGAGTTGCGCCACCGCTTCATAGGTGAGCGTGCCAGAGCGCGAGACCACGCCAATGCGGCCTTTGCGGTGAATATGGCCGGGCATGATGCCGATTTTGATTTCGTCCGGGGTGATGAGACCTGGGCAGTTGGGTCCCAAAAGCAGCGTGCGTTTGCCGCCTGCGGCTTCTTTGGCTTTCATTTTGTTGCGCACCATCAGCATGTCGCGCACGGGAATGCCTTCGGTGATGCAAATGGCTAAATCGAGGTCGGCTTCGACCGCTTCCCAAATGGCGTCGGCAGCACCGGCGGGCGGCACATAAATGACCGACACCGTGGCACCGGTTTCATGCGCGGCTTCTTTAACCGACGCATAAATGGGGATGTTGAAAATAGATTCGCCAGCTTTTTTGGGATTCACACCCGCCACAAAACAGTCTTTACCGTTGGCGTATTCCTGGCACTTTTCGGTGTGGAACTGTCCGGTTTTGCCGGTGATGCCTTGGGTGATGACCTTGGTGTCTTTATTGATGTAGATGGACATGGTTCAAGCTTTCAAAGCGGCGACGACGGCCTGTGCGGCCTCGGCCATGGTGTTGGCGCTGATGATGGGCAAACCGGATTCGGCAAGCATCTTTTTGCCCAGGTCTTCGTTGGTACCCTTCATGCGAACCACCAAAGGCACGGAAAGGTTGACCGCTTTGCAAGCGGTGATGACGCCGTGGGCAATGGTGTCGCACTTCATGATGCCGCCAAAGATGTTGACCAAGATGGCCTTGACCTTGGGGTTTTTCAGCATGATTTTGAAAGCTTCGGTGACCTTCTCGGGGGTAGCGCCGCCGCCCACATCCAAGAAATTGGCGGGTTCGGCGCCAAACAGTTTGATAGTGTCCATGGTCGCCATGGCCAAGCCAGCGCCATTGACCAAACACCCAATATTGCCGTCCAAGCTGATGTAGGCGAGGTCGAACTTGGAGGCTTCCACTTCGGCGGGGTCTTCTTCGTCAAGGTCGCGGTAGGCCACGATCTCGGGGTGGCGAAACAAGGCGTTGGCGTCAAAATTGAACTTGGCGTCCAAGGCAATGATGTTGCCTTGGCTGTCGCGGTTCAAAGGGTTGATTTCCACCAAGGACGCGTCGGTGTCTATATAGCACTGGTAAAGCTTTTGGAACACATCCACGGCTTGGGCCGTGGAGTCGGCGGGCAGGCCAATCGCATGGGCGATTTTCTGGGCTTGCTTTTCGCCTAAGCCGGTGAGCGGATCGATGTATTCGGTGATGATTTTCTCGGGCGTGCTGTGGGCGACTGCTTCAATGTCCATGCCGCCTTCGCTGGAAGCGATGAAGGCAATTTGTTGCGTGGCGCGGTCGGTTACCAGAGAAACGTAATATTCTTTTTGGATGTCAGCGCCGTCTTCTATATAAACGCGACGCACTTTTTGGCCCATGGCACCAGTTTGGTGGGTAATCAGTTGCATGCCCAAAATCTCGCTGGCCAAGCGCTTCACATCCTCAATGCTTTTAGCCACTTTCACGCCGCCGCCCTTGCCGCGCCCGCCCGCATGGATTTGGGCTTTCACCACCCACACCGGGCCGCCGAGTTTTTGCGCGGCTTCTACCGCCTCTTGCACGGTGAAGGCGGCGATGCCGCGAGGAACCGGCACACCGAACTGGCGCAAAATGTCTTTGCCTTGGTATTCATGGATCTTCATGGTGCTCGCTTTCTAAAGATCAGCCTATAAAAGCTGAGCTGCTGGGTCTAGGCTATTCACCTGGACAGAGTGGGATTGGCACGAAATGTATCATGTTGCATTGCACCAAGAACCGGCTACTGTGACACTTGACATACGGCTTACAGTGTTTGTTGTCACCTTTGTTTCTATTTGAAAGAATCCTCAACATGGCTCAGGTTTTTATCGATGGCGAAGCCGGCACCACCGGCTTGCAAATCCGCGAGCGCTTGGCTTTACTGCCCCAAGTGACTGTGGTCAGCATAGCCCCAGCACTTCGCAAAAACCCCGAAGCCAAGCGTGTCCTGATGGCCGAGGTGGATGTGGTGGTGCTGTGCTTGCACGACGAGGCCGCGCTTGAAACCGTGGCCATGATTGACGCCATGGTGGGCCATCAGCCGCGCATCATCGACGCATCAACTGCCCACCGCACCCACGCTGACTGGGTGTATGGTTTTGCTGAATTGGCTGTGGGCCAGGCCGACAAGATACGCCAAGCCAAGCGCGTGGCCAACCCGGGCTGCTATGCCACCGGTGCGATTGCACTGATTCGCCCGTTGATAGATGCGGGCTTAATTCCCCGCGATTTCCCGCTGAGTTTGCCTTCGGTGAGCGGCTACTCGGGTGGCGGGCGCAGCATGATTGAGGCCTATGAAGCCGGCCAAGCGCCGCTGTTTGAGGCTTATGCGCTGGGGCTGTCGCACAAACATATTCCTGAGATCATGCATTGCACAGGCCTCAGCTGCCGCCCGCTGTTTGTGCCCAGTGTGGGTAACTTCAAGCAAGGCATGATTGTGCAATTGCCCTTGCACTTAGCGTCACTGCCAACTCGCGTGAGCGCGGCAGACCTGCATAAGGCGCTGGCAGCGCACTATGCCAGCACCAACCACCCCGACCAGCCTTGCGTGAAGGTGCTGCCACCTACTGACGACTTAAAGCTTGACGCCACCGCTTTGAACGACACCAATTTGATGGAGTTGCGTGTCTTTGCGAATGAGGCCTTTGGCCATGCAGTATTGATGGCGCGCCTAGATAACTTGGGCAAAGGGGCCAGTGGGGCGGCGGTGCAAAACCTAGGTTTGATGCTGGGTTTATAAAATTGAACTGCTGTCTGTCGTTATTTCTTTAAATTACCAATGAAAACAAAACTTATTTCCCTTTTTCTTTGTTTGTTGTGTCAATCCGCCTGCGCTGAGTGGGTTCGTGGAGACCCAGACTGTGCGATGTGGGTGAAACC
>JABMMR010000198.1 GCA_013205525.1 Burkholderiales bacterium
AATCTTAAGAATGTTGAGTTGTTCCTTTGAGCAACCACCAACTTACCTACACAAAACTGATGCACTACCGCGCTGTTTTTATCTCTGATCTGCACCTGGGAACCCCAGGCTGCCAAGCCGACGCCCTCCTAGACTTTCTCAAATCACACACCAGTGATTATTTGTATTTGGTGGGCGACATCATCGATGGTTGGCAATTGCGCCGCAAATGGTATTGGCCCCAAGCCCATAACGATGTGGTACAAAAAATCCTGCGCCGTGTGCGCAAGGGTTGCCATGTGGTTTATGTGCCTGGCAACCACGACGAATTTGCCCGCGATTTTGTAGATCAACACTTTGGCGGCATCGAAGTGTTGGAAGAGACTTCACACACCATGCTGGATGGCCGACGTTTTTGGTTGGTGCACGGCGACTATTTCGATGCGGTAGTCAAATACGCCAAGTGGTTGGCTTACCTTGGCGACAATTTGTATGAATTGGCTTTGCGCTTAAACCGACATTTCAACCGTGTTCGCCGCTACATGGGTCTGCCCTATTGGTCGCTCTCGGCTTACTTAAAAAGTAAAGTCAAAAAAGCCTTGAACTTTGTCACCGACTTTGAAAATGCGGTCGCCCATGAAGCCCACAAACGCGGCTACCAAGGCGTGGTTTGTGGCCATATTCACCGCGCAGAAATTCGCACCATTGAAGGCGTGCTTTACTGCAATGATGGCGATTGGGTTGAAAGCCGCTCTGCCTTGGTCGAGCATGTGGACGGCCGTTTAGAGCTGATTTATTGGGACCAAATTATGGACGCTTTGCCCCATGCCAAATCTGCTGCAGTGGTTAAACCCTCTGCTGTGCCCATTACCGAACCCGCTTGACCACTTCGCTGCTGCGTGCGGGGTTCGTCCCCTTGATGAGCGCGCAATTTGTATCTGCGCTTGCCGATAACGCCCTGCTTCTGGTCGCCATGGCCTTGCTCATTGAGCAGGGACAGGCTGCTTTTTGGGTGCCTTTACTCAAACTCATGTTCACCTTGTCTTATGTGCTCTTAGGGCCGTGGGTGGGCGTGTGGGCAGATACCTGGCCCAAGCAAAAAGTGATGATGGTGGCCAACGGCATCAAAGCGGTGGCATGCACGGCCATGCTCTTGGGTGTGAACCCCTTGTGGGCGTTTGCCTTGGCAGGCTTGGGTGCAGCCGCCTATGCGCCAGCCAAATACGGTCTGGTCACCGAACTGGCCAAGCCAGAGCAACTCATCACGGCCAATGCCTGGATTGAAATCAGCACAGTCAGTGCGGTCTTGCTCGGCGTGGTGCTGGGCGGGGCTTTGGTCAGCCCCGCGTGGGTTGAGCTGGCATGGGTGCAAACTTTCAGCGCGCAACTGGATATGAGCAGTGTGTACAGCGCATCATTTGTGTTGCTTTTGCTTTGTTATGGGCTGGCCGGTTTTCTCAATTTATTTATCCAAGGCAGTGGCAAGGTTTATGCAGCGCAGCCATGGCGGTTCACCCGTGTATGCAAAGCCTTTGGGCACGACATGCGACGTTTGTGGAGCGACCCCTTGGGCAGCATCAGTTTGTCAGTGACCACCTTGTTTTGGGGAGTGGGTGCGACATTGCAACTGCTGGTGCTGGCGTGGGCGCAACTCAAGCTCTCTTTAGATTTATCCCAAGCGGCCTATTTGCAAGCCGCTACGGCGGTGGGTGTGATCATGGGAGCTGCACTTGCGGCCCGCTGGGTGGCCTTGCACCAAGCCACAAAAGTACTGGGAATAGGGTTGCTGTTGGGTATTTTGCTGCCTCTCATGCTGTGGGTGACACAGTGGCAGTCGGCAGTGGTGTTGACCACCTTGCTGGGCATTGTGGGTGGTTTCTTTGTGGTGCCTATGAATGCCTTGTTGCAGCACCGCGGCGTGGTCTTGCTGACAGCGGGTCGCTCTATTGCGGTTCAAAACGTGAATGAAAACACCAGCATTTTGGCCATGATGGCGGGCTACAGTGCCTTGCTGTACTTTCAAGTATCTGTGGAGTACTTGATTGTGCTGTTGGCCTTTTTATTGATCGCGGTCATGGCCAGGGTGATGTGGCGAAGCCGCAGCATGGGTTTGGGTTAATCAGTGGGTGGCAGACCCATCAGGGCTTGACCCATCCGCAAAACACGGCCTTCTTCTATGCCGGGTGCAAATGAAAATCCTGGCGGGGTGAACACCAAAATGGTTGAGCCATGTTGAAACCAACCCAGCTCATCGCCCTTGTGAAAAGGCGCGTCGCAGTTAATCACATTGGGGCCTGGGTAGCGGGTATGCAGCAAGGTGTCGATGGCATGCAAGCGAATGCTGGCCACCAACACGGCAGCCACGGGCACCAGCGCAACCGGGTGGCGTTGCGCACCGATTTCAATTTCCAGCAAGGCGCGCTCGTTTTTACAAAATAACTTTTCCACACGCTTGAGTGCAATCGGGTTGACGTTCCATGTGTCACCAGAAAAATACTCCATGCGGTGCATGCGGCCATCATGTGGGGCATGAAAACGGTGGTACATCGAGGAGGTGATGCGGATGGTGAGGTATTTGCCGTTCTGCCAAGGACCGTGCTGTGCGCTTTCTCCCAGCAACTCTTCCAAGCGATAGGGGAAACCTTTGGCCTGAAAAACCAGACCATCTTTAACGTCGCCCAATGCGCCCACGATGCCGTCACAAGGGCTCACCAGCGTTTGAATATCTGTATCAATCGGTCTGGCCCCAGGGCGCAATTCTCGGATAAAGCAGTCATGCAAGCTGGCAAACTGGTGTTGCTTGGCCTCAGATAAATCTAAATCAGCAAATTGCCGCCAGATCCAGATAGAGGCCTTGGCCAACCAGGGATTGCGCAATTGGCTGAACCATCCCATGAAGTGGGTCAATGCAATTCTGGGGATGCGGTTGGTGAATAAAAAATTCAAATCCTCTTGTGAGGTGAGTCTTTGCAAAAGAGTTCGATTAGTCATCATTTTTTAACCTAAGTGTCATACAACAGGAGTTTTCAAAGGGGCTGTTCATGGATTTATATGATTTGGGTGTGTCTGTGGTGTTGGGCGCGGCTTTTCTGATGGCAAGCGCGGCTGTTTGGCAGCGCTTGCAACTGTCTTTGGCAAAACATCCTTCTCTGGGCGGGCACTTGCGCATGTCCAAGCGATTTGCCAACTGGCTGCCGGCTTACAGCTACCCTCAGGCCACTTGGTTTTGCGTCGACGGGGCGCCCGAGGCTATTAGCAAGATGCGCGAAGCCGCACTCGCTAGGCTGGGGCAAACACTGAAAGAGCGCAGCCCCCAAACCTTGGCCCATACTGCTCAAGCCAAGCCCATGATTTCGGACATGCAATTGACCAGCCAATACCGCATGCCCTACCAATTTCGCGAAGTGCTCACCAAACATTTGCAGCTGGGCTATTTCTGGAACGCTAGCCAAGGCGTGTATTTGACCGATTTGGACGGCAACCAATTCATCGACGTCACCGGCTCTTATGGCGTGAACCTGTTTGGCTATGACTTTTACAAGTCGTGCATGGCCGAAGGTGCAGCCATGGCCAATGAATTGGGCCCTGTGCTGGGCGGCTATCACCCATGCGTCTTGGATAACGTCAAGCGCCTGTGTGAGTTGTCTGGCAAAGACGAAGTGTCGTTCCACATGTCGGGTACCGAAGCCGTGATGCAAGCGGTGCGCTTGGCCAGATACCACAGCAAGAAGCGAAAAATTGTTCGCTTCACTGGGGCCTACCACGGCTGGTGGGACGATGTGCAACCGGGTCCGGGCAACCCCATGCCGCCCTCCGGCGACACGCTTACCTTGAACGATATGCATGCCAACACCTTGAGAGTCTTGCGCAACCGCAACGACATCGCCTGTGTGCTGATCAACCCTTTGCAAGCCATGCACCCCAACCGTGCTGCACCCACTGACAGCACTTTGATCGACGGCGCCCGAGCGGTTCATTACGACCGACAGGCCTACACCACTTGGTTGCAAACTTTGCGTCAAGTGTGCAATGAAAAAGGTATTGCACTCATATTTGATGAAGTGTTTTTGGG
>JABMMR010000199.1 GCA_013205525.1 Burkholderiales bacterium
GTGCAAATCGAAGCGGTGGTGAAAAGCTGCAATGTGGTGTTCAAACCGCGCCGTCAACTGCAAGCGGTGGTGGACGATGGCAGCGACACCTGCACCCTGCGATTTTTCAACTTTTACCCGAATATGCAAAAGGCCTTGGAAGTGGGCCGTCAAGTGCGCTTGCGTGGCGAGGTGCGCGGCGGCTTCATGGGCCGCACCATGATGCACCCGACCGTCCAAGCCGCAGGAGGCGTGTTGGCCACCGCTTTGACGCCTGTGTACCCCAGCAGTGCCGAGCTGCCGCAAGCCTATATTCGCAAAGCGGTACAAGGCGGTTTGGCGCAGGCCTTGCGAAGCGCGGCATTCAACGAAACCATTCCCGCGCAGCACTTGCCACCGCACAGCTGGGGATTGGCGCAAGCATTACAGTTTTTGCACCACCCCGCGCCCAGCGTCTCTTTGGCGCAGTTGGAAGACCACACCCACGCAGCTTGGCAGCGTTTGAAAGCCGAGGAGCTGCTGGCGCAGCAGCTCTCGCAGTTGCAGGCCAAACGCGAACGCCAGCTGCTGAATGCCCCGCTGCTGCAGCACAGCCACAGCCCGCAAGGTGTGCTGGCGCAGCTCTATGCTGCACTGCCGTTTCACCTCACCAGCGCTCAGCAACGTGTGGTGGGCGAAGTTGCCAACGACGTGGCGCGTGCCGTGCCCATGCACCGCTTGCTGCAAGGCGATGTCGGCTCTGGCAAAACCGTGGTGGCGGCGCTTGCTGCCGCGCAGTGCATCGATGCGGGTTGGCAATGCGCCTTGATGGCGCCCACCGAAATCTTGGCTGAGCAGCATTTCCGAAAACTGATTGGCTGGCTAGAGCCTGTGCTCACACCGCTGGGCTTGCAAGTGGCTTGGCTCACAGGCAGCCAAAAGAAAAAAGAGCGCGACGCGATGTTGGCGCTGGTGGCCAGTGGTGAGGCGGCACTGGTGGTGGGTACGCATGCGGTGATTCAAGACAAAGTGCAATTCAAGTCCTTGGGGCTGGCCATCATCGACGAGCAACACCGCTTTGGTGTGGCGCAACGGCTGGCCTTGCGGCAAAAATTGTCGGATGAACAAACCAAGCCCAGCACGACCACCCCGCGGGAACCCCATTTGCTGATGATGAGCGCCACACCCATTCCGCGTACCTTGGCCATGAGCTACTACGCCGACCTTGATGTGTCCACCATCGACGAGCTGCCGCCTGGGCGCACGCCCATCGTCACCAAGCTGGTGGCTGAGACGCGTCGCGATGAGGTGGTCGAGCGCATACGCTCGCAACTTTTAGAGGGGCGGCAGATTTACTGGGTCTGTCCCTTGATTGAAGAAAGCGAGGCGCTGGATTTAAACAACGCCACCGACACCCATTTGGCCTTGTGCGAAGCTCTGCCCAATGTGATGGTCGGCTTGCTACATTCGCGCATGCCGCAAGCCGAAAAAAAAGCCGTCATGTCTTTGTTTGTGCAAGGACAAATGGGCGTGCTGGTCAGCACCACCGTCATTGAGGTGGGTGTGGATGTGCCCAATGCCTCACTGATGGTGATCGAGCATGCCGAGCGTTTTGGTTTAAGTCAGTTGCACCAACTGCGTGGACGCGTTGGGCGCGGTGCGGCGTCGTCGGCCTGTGTCTTGCTGTACTCCCTTGGCGAGTATGGGCGACTCAGCGACACGGCGCGTGCGCGCTTAAGAGCCATGGCCGAGACGAATGACGGCTTTGAAATTGCGCGCCGCGACTTGGATATTCGTGGGCCGGGTGAGTTTTTGGGTGCGCGCCAGTCGGGTGCGGCATTGCTGCGGTTTGCGGATTTGGCGGTGGACACCGAACTCTTGGTTTGGGCCAAACAACTCGCGCCCCTCATGCTGGACCAGCACCCCGAAATGGCCACGCGCCATGTCGAGCGCTGGTTGGGTGGAAAATCCGACTTTCTCAAAGCCTGAACCTATGACGCTCACCGAACTCAAATACATTGTGGCGGTTGCCCGCGAAAAGCACTTTGGCCGCGCCGCCGAAGCTTGCTTCGTGTCGCAGCCCACGCTGTCGGTGGGCATTAAAAACTTGGAAGAAGAGTTGCAAGTCAAGCTCTTCGAGCGCAATGCCAACGAGGTCACGGTCACGCCCTTGGGTGAAGAAATCGTGCGCCAAGCGCAAAGTGTGTTGGACCAAACCGCCAGCATCAAAGAAACCGCCAAGCGCGGCAAAGACCCGCTGTCGGGGCCGCTGCGCTTAGGCGTGATCTACACCATCGCGCCGTATTTGCTGCCCGAGTTGGTGCGCCACAGCATCGACTTGTTCCCGCAAATGCCGCTGATGCTGCAAGAAAACTTCACCGTCAAACTGCTGGAAATGCTGCGCACAGGAGAGATCGACTGCGCCATCATGGCCGAGCCCTTCCCCGATGCGAGCTTGGCGGTTGCGCAGCTGTACGACGAACCCTTTATGGCCGCCTTGCCCAGCAACCATCCGCTGGCGCAGCGCTACAGCATCAGTGCCACCGAGCTCAAAGCCGAGACCATGTTGCTGTTGGGCAATGGGCATTGCTTTCGTGACCATGTGCTCGAGGTTTGCCCCGAGTTCGCTCGCTTTTCAAGCGACGCCGAGGGCATTCGCAAAAGCTTTGAAGGCTCGTCGCTGGAGACCATCAAACACATGGTGGCCGCCGGCATGGGCGTGACGGTGGTGCCGCGCTTGAGTGTGCCCAAAGACGCCTTGTTGTCGACGGTGAAAACGAAAAAGAACTTGGCTACCTATGTGCGTTATTTGCCCATCGTCGAGGGCGACGACGCGCCACCCACGCGCCGAGTGGTGCTGGCTTGGCGACGCAGTTTCACCCGCTACGAAGCGATTGCAGCCTTACGCAACGCCATCGTTGCCAGCGACTTGCCTGGCGTGCACCGATTAGCCTGAGCGCTGCACTTGAACGCCATGACTGAACCACTGCCTCGCAGCCCCCTCGCGCTCTACCTCGACTTGATTCGCTTCAATCGACCCGCCGGTTGGTTGCTGCTGCTGTGGCCCACCCTCAGCGCCTTGTGGTTGGCCGGCGGCGGCTTTCCTGGCTGGCATTTGCTGGGCGTGTTTGTGTTGGGCACTTTTCTCATGCGCAGCGCCGGTTGTTGCATCAACGATGTGGCCGACCGCGACTTCGACAAGCATGTCAAGCGCACCGCTCAGCGGCCCGTTACCTCGGGGGCTTTGTCGGTGAAACAAGCGCTGAGCGCTGGCGCGTTATTGGCTTTGAGCGCATTTGCCTTGGTGCTCACCACCAACACGGTGACCGTGGCGTGGTCTGGGGTGGCGCTGGCGGTCACCCTGATTTACCCCTTTGCCAAGCGCTTTGTCGCCATGCCGCAAGCGGTGCTGGGTGTGGCTTTCAGTTTTGGCATTCCCATGGCGTTTGCGGCTGTCAACAGCGGCCCCCTCACGCTGCTGGGCGTGTGGCTAGCAGTGCCGCCCTTGGCTTGGGGTTTGCTGTTGGCCAATTTATTTTGGGTCTTGGCCTACGACACCGAGTACGCCATGGTCGACCGCGACGACGATCTGCGTATCGGCATAAAGACCTCGGCCATCACTTTAGGTCGCTTTGATGTGTGGGCCGTGCTGTTGTTTTATGCGGTCTATTTGTTGGCCACGCTTGGGCTGCTGCAAGACCAAGCCTTGGGGTGGCCGCTATGGTTTGCCATGGAGATTGCTGCTTTTCAAGCCATGTGGCATTTCGGCATGATTTACAAGCGCGAACGAGAGGCTTGCTTTAAGGCCTTTCGCATGAACCATTGGTTGGGGGCCACTGTTTTTGCGGGCATCGCTTGGGGCCTTCATTTGCGCGCCACTGCGGCGGCATGAATTTACCCGCCCAGCTCCCGCCCCAAATTTTTTGCACGTTCTTGCGCAGCCTCCATGGCCTCAACCAAGCTGGCGTGTACACCTTGGTTTTGCATGACAGTCAAGGCAGCAAACGTGGTGCCACCCTTGGAAGTCACCCGTTCTCTCAACAC
>JABMMR010000200.1 GCA_013205525.1 Burkholderiales bacterium
CACCAGCAGCAAACCAAGGATGAGGTATTCATCCAGCGGCTCACCCAGCCACCACACCGCGCCCAGCGCAGACAGGCCGGGCACCAAGGAGGTGATCATGGTCGAGCGCACCGGCCCGTAATAGCGAATCATTTGGGTGAACGTGATGCCCGATATCACCACTGAGCCGCCGCCTTGAAATACCGCATGAAACACCACTTCGCGCCATGGTGCGGTCAATAAATGGGTGGTTAGCACGCCTGTGGCGCACAGAAAGGCATAGGCCGGCACAAAACTGAAAAAAGCAAAACAAGTGATGGCAATAATGGCGGGTATGGCTTGCAAACCATAGCGGCGACTTAAGACGCTGTAGGTGGACCAACAAAACGCCGCGCACATGAACAGCAAGTCGCCTATCCAGACCTCGCCGCCGTCTAGCGCATGCAGCAAGCTTTTGCCCCCCACCAGCAAACCGCCACCCGTGATGCAAGCCAGTCCCAATAAGCGCTTGCCATGCAGGCGCTCACCCAACAAAGGTATGGCCAACAAACTGGCCCATAAAGCCAAGGTGCCGGGCATGAGCACCGAGCCGTGGGCGGCTGGTGCAAAGAAAAAACCGCTGTAAGCAAATACCGCATAAAGTAGGCCGCCAAATACCCCACAAAGCACCGTGAGTCGCCAAGACAAAGGTGAAAACCCCCAAAGTGAGCCCGCCTCGGGCTGGGCGACGCGCATACGGCGCACCCATACAAAGCCCCAGGGCAACATGATCAGGCTGGCACCTGCGACGCGCAGACAGGCGATATCCAGAGGCAGCAGGTGGCCTTGGGCGGAGGCGCGGGCAATCACGATAAAGGCGGTCCAAATCAGCACGGTGATCACCGCAGACAGTGCGCCCAAAGTGCGTGGCGGGAGTTGGCGCGGGTGGTTAAGCAAAAAAGGCATCAATACATTATCTGTGCTGACGTATGGGCGGGGTTTCATAATCACGGCATGCGTATCTTTATTTTGGGTTTCTTGGCGGCTGGCTTAGGCTTAGGTCACGGGTGCTTGCAAGCCGCCAAGCCTCTTCCCCCCAAAGTAGACCTTGCCCTGCGCCAAGCATCCCTACCGCGGGATGCTTTGAGCGTGGTGGTGCTGCCGGTGGGCGCAGGCGCTGCCAAAGCGCCGCGCTTATTGCACCAAGCCGATGTGCAGCGCAACCCCGCGTCCCTCATGAAATTGGTCACCACCAGCGCGGCGCTAGACCTCTTGGGGCCGGCCTACACTTGGCGCACACCGCTGGCCATGGATGGCGTGGTGCGCGAGGGTGTGTTGCAAGGTAATGTTTACATACGCGGCCAAGGTGACCCGAAAATAGGTGTTGAGCAAATATGGCTGATCTTGCGCCGCTTGCAAGGCATGGGCATTCAGAAAATCCAGGGCGATATCGTGCTTGACCGCAGCGCGTTTGACGTGCCGCCGCAAGACCCAGCCAGCTTCGATGGCGAGCCTTTGCGACCCTACAACGCCTCTCCCGATGCGCTGCTGTTGGGCTACAAATCTTTTTTGCTGCACTTTGTGCCCGATGTGGCCAACAAAGTGGCGCGTGTGCATGCCGAGCCGCCACTGGCTGGCGTGCAGGTGCAAACCAGTGTGGCAATGTCCGGCGCTGAGTGCAGCGATTACCGCGCCAGTTTGAAAGCCGATTTTCAAAACCCTTTGCGCATCACTTTTGCGGGCACTTACCCGCTGGCGTGTGCCGACAAGGTCTGGCCGGTGGCGTATGCCGATCCGCCGCAGTTTGCGGCCCGCGCGATTCACGGCATGTGGCTGCAACTGGGCGGGCAAATCAGTGGCGGGGTGCGTGACGGCAGCATGCCGGCCAACCTCAAGCCGCTGTGGGTGCACGAATCGCCCAGCTTGGCCGAGGTGGTGCGCGACATCAACAAGTTCAGCAACAACGTGATGGCCGAGCAGCTGTTTTTAACCCTTGGCTTGCAACAGCGCGGCCTGGGCAACGCGGCCAACAGCAAAGCTGTCATCGATGCATGGTGGCGCGAGCGATTGGGCCAAGAACCACCCCTCCTAGACAAGGGCTCGGGATTAAGCCGCGAGGCGCGCATCTCGCCACGCGCCATGGCGGGCTTGCTGCAATGGGTGTGGCTACGACCCTTTATGCCCGAGTTGATGACCTCGCTGC
>JABMMR010000201.1 GCA_013205525.1 Burkholderiales bacterium
AAGGAATTGGAATGCTCGGCGACATACTTCACCGAAAAGTCGTTGCTTAAAAACGAAGACGCTAGACAAGCAAACGAAAAAGACACCAACACGAATTGCAGCAAAGCGGCCGGTCGAGCCAAGGACTGCCATACCACCTTGTGACGCAAGGTACCCAATAAGGGGACGGTGCCCAGCAAGAAGGCCATGACGACCGACAACACCAATGCAAATTGACCGAGTTCAGGAATCATAGTCAGGCAGCTTTCAAGGTTTCAAGGTTTCACCGATTGCGCGGCACGAGCCTGCGCAGCTTTGTCTAATGCGTGTTGCGCCTCGGGGGGCATGTAATTCTCGTCGTGTTTGGCCAGCACCTCGGTGGCAGTCAAGAGGCCTTGGGTATCCAAGCGGCCTTGCGCCACCACGCCCTTGCCCTCTGTGAACAAATCGGGCAACAAACCACTGTAGCGCACCGCAATGTCTTGGGCGGTATCGGTCACCACAAAGCTGACATCGGTGCCGTTGCGTTGCACGCTGCCCACTTTGACCAAGCCGCCGATGCGAAAAATTTTGTTGGTGGGCGCTTCACCATTCAACACTTGGGTGGGTGTGAAGAAAAAAACCAAATTGTTTTGAAACGCATTGAGCACAAAGGCTGCTGCTGCGGCCAGCACCAACACGCCGCCCGCAATCAAGGCAAAACGGGTTTGTCGGGGACTGAGTGTCATTCTTGCTCCATGAAAAGTTCGCTGCGTACCAAAGCCAGTGCATTCAGGTGGGCGATGCGGGCTTGCCAGATTTCCAGCAACAGCAACAAAGCCGTCATGCCCATGCTGCCCCAGACATAAAAGCCGTAGCCGCCCATGAACCAAAACTCAGACCAACTCTCCCACCTCATAATTTAGCTCCTGCAACTTCGGGCAAGGCTTGCACCCAATCGGTATGGCGTTCACGCTCGATGATGAGTGTGCGCACACGGTAGCAAACCATGGCCAAAGTGTAGGCCCACATCGCCAAGGCCATGAGCAACATGCCCCAAAGCATCAACTGCGCCATGCTGGGCGAGCGAGTCAACGACACCGACGCACCTTGGTGCAAAGTGTTCCACCACTTCACTGAAAAATAAATGATGGGTACATTGATAGCGCCCACAATGGCAATCAGCGCACCGGCACGGTCGGCACGGCGCACATCATCAATAGCTGAAGTGAGCGCCATATAACCCAGATAGAGAAAAAACAAAATCAATTCGGAGGTCAGGCGTGCGTCCCAAACCCACCACGTGCCCCACATGGGTTTGCCCCACAAAGCGCCCGTCCATAAAGACAAAAATGCAAACATGGCACCCGTGGGCGCCAAAGCGCGGGTCATCATGCCGGATAAGCGGGTGTTGAAGGTCAGACCCAAAACGCTCCAAAACGCCATGGCCAAATAAATGATCATGGACATCCAAGAAACGGGGACATGGACAAAAATGATGCGGTAGCCCTCGCCTTGTTGTGCATCGGTGGGTGCCAAGCCAAAGCCCACCCACAAACCCGCCAAGGTGAGCGCCAAGGCAATTGCCGCCAACCAAGGCCACAAGCGCCCGGCCAAACCATAAAAGGTCTGCGGGGCAGCGTAATAAAACCATCGCATCGTCATTTATTCATTCCAAGGCAATACGCAAAGACGCACTGCACGCCCAAGGGCTGAAAAACACAGCTGGCAACAACATCGCCAGCAAAATTGAAACATGGGCTTGCGCCCCCAAACCGCTTTGCATGGCTTGCACAGCACCGGCACCAAACACCAGCACAGGCACAAACAAAGGCAAAACCAACAACGCGATCAACACACCACCACCGCGCACCCCTAAGGTGAGGGCCGCGCCTATCGCACCAATGCAAGACAAGACCGGTGTTCCCAACAACAACGACAGCGACAACATGCCCAGTACATCCGGTGGCAAATCAAATTGCAAACCCAAGACGGGCGCCAATGCTACCAAGGGCAGGCCCGAGACCAACCAATGCGCGCAAATTTTCCCTAAGACCAAAAGCCCTAAAGGATGAGGGGACAGCATCAGGTGTTCAAGTGAGCCGTCGCGCCAATCATTTTCAAACAAACGTGGCAAAGACAAAATGCTGGCCAGCAAGGCGCCCACCCACAAGACACCGGGGCCAATTTGTCGCAGCATGGAAGCTTCGGGGCCAATCGCCAATGGAAACAAGGCCGCCACCACCACGAAGAAAAACAAAGCGCTCAAGACCTCGGCTTTGCGCCTGTAAGCCAATCGCAAATCGCGCGCCACGAGAGTGAAAAAAGCGCTCATGGCGCCAAGGTCCGCTGCAGCACAGGGGAACCTAAGTTGATCCCCTGATGGCTGGTGAAAAGAAGGAGGCCGCCTTGTTGCAAATGCGCTTGCAGTACCTGTTGCAAAGCTTGCACCGCCGCGCCATCGAGCGCCACAAAAGGCTCATCCAAAACCCACAGCTTGGCTTGGGACACCTGCAGTCGCGCCAACGCCACGCGTCGCTTTTGTCCTTGCGACAACACGCGCAGCGGCAAATGCGCCCTGCTGCCAAGACCCTGGGATTTCAGCGCTTGAAAAGCTTGTTCGCGGCTGAGCGGCTGGCCCGCCAATACCGATGTCGTCTGCAGGTTTTCCACCGCCGAGAGTTCGTCTTTCAGGCCCAGGCTGTGGCCCAGATACAGCAAGTCGCGCATGAAGGCGGGTCGCACTTGGGCAATGGCTTGTCCGCCCCAACGCACCTCGCCGCTGGCTGGTTGCGACAAACCGCAGACCATGCGCAGCAAACTGGTTTTGCCTGAGCCGTTGTTGCCCTCGATGTGCATGGCTTGACCTGCTTCCAAGCTAAAACTTTGGGTGGCAAATAAGGGGCGACCACCGCGCTCGCAGCCCAGGGCGATGACTTGGAGTTGGCTCATACCCAAAAGGTTCCGGCCAAGGTGACTACTTGGGCGCCGCTTGTGATTTTGAAACGCGCTATGCCGGCACTTCGGCCGGTATTGATGCCGCCCATGTCGAGGCAGCGAATGCCGCGTTCTTTCAATGCCTCCATGCCTTTGTACAGCAAGAGGTTGTGCGCATACGCATCGCGCCCCGCGTCATTGGTCCAGCCAATTTGGTAGGTGGCGGCTTGGCCGTGCAACAAAAACATCATGCCGGCGACTCGGTCGCGTCCGATGTCGGCACGCAGAGTCAACACATTGTGACCAGGCTGTTTGCGCGAAGCGATATAGGCATCGACAAAATGCAGCGGCATGCCTTGCAAGCCGCGGTTGTCGCGCTGCTGCTGTTCGGCATCCATCAACCAACGGTATTGGCCCACATTGGTGCCCACGCGGTGCACCGTCAGATCAGACTTTTCAGCTCGGCCCAAGGGTTGGCGAAAGCGCTTCTCCAAGCCCGCACGCAACTCTGGCATGTCGGGCTTGAGGTCTAGCAAAGCGGTGGAATAACCCGTCATCACCCGCTCGATGGAGGACAGCCCCAAGTTGTCGCCGCTGGGCTCATCTGGCGTGACAAACAAAAACCGTAAACCTTTGACCGGCATGGTTTGGCGTAAGCGGCGGTAGGCATGGGCTTTGTCTTTGCCACTGAGGGGCTGCAACCACAGCGGCCCACGGGTGCACAAAGCCACACCGCCTAAGTTGCCAAAACGGCGCACCACGCATTGCGCCAACCCAACGGTTTGGCCGTCGGCTTGAATGACAGCGCGAATAACGGTGCCACCGCTGACCAACATGGTCGAGCCGTAAGCCCAGTCTTGTTGCAAAGGACCAGCCGCTTGGGCGTGGGCCGTGTCCCAGGCGTCGGTGTCTTGGCTGCCCCACTCCACCTTCATGCCAGCACACCTGCTTTGGTTAACATGGGCACATGTGGAGCAGATTGTTTAAACGCACCCCCGTGCAAACCGTGATGGGCCACCGCTTGCCCGAGCCGCGCCTGACCTGGCAAGCGGGGATGTGGTTGGTGGTTTGCTTGGGACTGCCTTTGTTGTTGCTGGGCACGCTCATCGACCTGGCCATACAGCTCGGCACCGGGATTTGCACCGGTTTGTGGTGTTTTTTCTAAGCGTATTCCCATCATTTGGTAGGCATCTTAGCGTCTGCTAGCGACTTGTTTTACAGAACTCTATGAACCTCCCTTCGTCCCCCTCCCCCCAATCCCTCTCCGGCCTGCTCCCCTTCGTCAAACCCTATAAAGGTCGCGTTGCCATAGCGGGGCTGTTTTTGCTGCTGGCGGCGGGGGCCACCTTGGCGTTTCCGTGGGCTTTAAAACAGTTGATCGACCAAGGCTTGACGGGGCCAGGCAGCGCTGAGCGCTTGGCGGGTCAATTTGCCCAACTGTTTGGCGTGGCGGCGGCTTTGGCACTCTTTTCAGCGGCGCGTTTTTACACCGTTACCTGGCTGGGCGAGCGCATCACGGCGGACGTGCGTAACGCGGTGTACGGCCATGTACTGAAACAAAGCCCGGCGTTTTTCGAGACCACGCAAACCGGTGAGGTGCTGTCGCGCTTATCGAACGACACCACGCTGGTGCAAACCGTGGTGGGCTCATCCCTCTCCATGGGTTTACGCAATATGGTGATGGGCGCCGGCGCCTTGCTGATGCTGGTCTACAACCACCCCATGCTGATGGTGCAAGTCATTGGCTTGTTGGTGTTGGTGGTGTTGCCGAGCGTCGCCTTGGGACGGCGTGTTCGCAAACTCTCACGCGCCAGCCAAGACCGCGTGGCCGACGCCAGCGCACTCGCCGCTGAAGTGATGAA
>JABMMR010000202.1 GCA_013205525.1 Burkholderiales bacterium
GCGTTGTCGCTCTTGGCTTCGGTGGCACGCTCCTCACGTCCTTCGCCGCGTCCTTCGCCGCGACGTGTTTCGCCACGGCGTTGACCGCCGCGTCGGTTATCGCCACTGCGGGCTTCGCCGCTGCGGGGTTCGCGCCGCTCGCCTGTGCGGGCGGGTTTGTCGCTGGTTGCGGGTTTGACTGGCTCTGCGGCAGGTTCTGCAGAAAACAAATTTTTCAGCCAACCAAAAAAGCCTTTTTCAGCTGCTGCTGGGGCTTGGCTTGGGCGTCTGGCGGCAGTGGCAGGCGCAGCTGCTTCGGGTTTGGCTGCACGTGGCTCGGCGTGCGGTGCTGGCAAATCGGGCAAGACACCTTTGATGACCGGTGTTTGCTTGTTCGTCGGTTCTTGCGAGCGACGGGTCACGGCGGTCGGGTCTTCGATGTCCTCGGCCATTTTGTAACTGGCTTGGATATTGTCCAAACGCGGGTCGTCGTGCTTTAAGCGCTCGAGTTTGTAATTGGGTGTTTCCAGTCCCTTGTTGGGAATCAACATCACATGGGTGCGCTGTTGCAACTCGATCTTGGCAATTTCAGAGCGTTTTTCATTCAACAAGAAGGAAGCCACTTCCACCGGCACTTGGGCGTGCACCGCGGCCGTGTTGTCCTTCATGGACTCCTCTTGGATGATGCGCAAAATTTGCAGCGCTGAGCTTTCGGTGTCGCGCACATGGCCGGAGCCGCCGCAACGGGGGCAGGGAATGGACGCGCCTTCGCTCAAGGCTGGGCGCAAGCGCTGGCGGCTCATCTCCATCAGCCCGAATTTGCTGATGGTGCCAAACTGCACGCGGGCACGGTCTTGGCGCAAGGCATCGCGCAAGCGGTTTTCCACCTCGCGACGGTTTTTCGATTCGTCCATGTCGATAAAGTCGATGACGATCAAGCCACCCAAGTCGCGCAAGCGCATCTGGCGGGCCACCTCGTCGGCGGCTTCCAAGTTGGTGCGGGTGGCGGTCTCTTCGATGTCGCCGCCTTTGATGGCGCGCGCCGAGTTCACATCCACCGACACCAAGGCCTCGGTGTGGTCAATCACAATCGCGCCGCCGGACGGCAGGTTCACCGTGCGGGCATAGGCCGACTCGATTTGGTGCTCGATTTGAAAGCGCGAGAACAGCGGGGTTTCATCGCGGTAGCGCTTCACACGCGCCGCATGCTCGGGCATGACATGCGCCATGAACTGCTGGGCTTGGTCGTAAATGTCATCGGTGTCGATCAGGATGTCGCCGATGTCGTTGTTGAAGTAGTCGCGAATGGCACGGATCACCAAACTGGATTCTTGGTAAATCAAGAACGCGCCTTTGGTGCCGCTGGCACCGTCAATGGCCGACCACAGTTTTAAAAGGTAGTTCAAGTCCCATTGCAACTCGGGGGCGCTTCTGCCAATGCCTGCGGTGCGGGCAATGATGGACATGCCATTGGGGTATTCCAACTGGTCCATGGCTTCTTTGAGTTCAGCGCGGTCGTCACCCTCGATGCGACGGCTGACGCCACCACCTCTGGGGTTGTTGGGCATGAGAACCACATAGCGGCCCGCCAAGCTGATGAAGGTGGTCAGGGCTGCGCCTTTGTTACCGCGCTCTTCCTTCTCCACTTGGATCAGCATTTCCTGACCCTCTTTGATCACGTCCTGAATGCGGGCTTGGGAAGCCGACACATTGGATGAGAAATACTGTTTGGAGATTTCTTTGAAGGGCAAAAAGCCGTGGCGCTCTTCGCCGTAGTCGACAAAACAAGCCTCTAGAGAGGGCTCGACGCGGGTGACCAGCGCTTTGTAAATATTGCCTTTACGCTGTTCGCGCCCTTCAATTTCGATTTCATAGTCGAGGAGCTTTTGTCCATCGACGATAGCCAATCGGCGCTCTTCGGCCTGAGTAGCATTAATTAGCATCCGTTTCATGATGCGTTCCTTTTCTTAGCATGACAACAACAAAGGCCCATCTAGGACCAACGATGCCGCAAGACAATGCAGGGAAAAGAGAAACGTGAACCGAGCAGCTACAGAAACAGTCGCCTTTAATGGCGACGAGGTACCTGGGGGGGATGGTCTGGCGTGATACGAATGGGAACAGGCTGGGCTTGGGGCGCCAGCGGGTTCGAGGCAAAGCGGGTGCGGCGGCGTGAAGCGTTCGTGACTGGCGCAGGCAACAGCCAAGCCAAACAAAATTTCAACATAACCAACACCAGATTCATGCTCTTCAATCTCGCTGTGATCCTCTGACGGTTTAACGCAAACCGGCAGCTGGGGTATTTCGTTTCAATCTTTTCCAAGGCATCGGCTCGTTTTATGGTGCAGGGCAGACCGCAAAGGGCGGTTGGGCGTCCGGCGGCCACAATGGGCATCGACCTCTCAGTGTGGGTAGGACGTGCTCTAATCTCTTATTCAAATCAAGCACTTAGAACCTGGCACTGGTGAAGAACATTATAGACGCTGAACAAACCCCTGCCGCGGCGGTCGTCCAAGCCTTGACTGTGGATGAAGAATCAGCCGGCCAGCGCTTGGATAACTTCCTGATTCGCTTCCTCAAGGGCGTGCCCAAAACCCATGTCTACCGCATCATCCGCACCGGCGAGGTGAGGGTTAACAAGGGCCGCGCCAGCGCCGAAACACGTGTGCAAACCGGCGATGTGGTGCGCGTGCCGCCCGTGCGGGTGGCTACGCCCGCCGCAGATGCGCCGGTGGTTCCGGGTCGCGAATTCCCCATCCTGATGGAAGACGACCATATGCTCGCCATCAATAAACCCGCCGGCGTGGCGGTGCATGGCGGCAGTGGCGTGAGCTTTGGGGTGATTGAGCAGCTGCGCCAAGCCAGACCAGCAGCCCGCATGCTGGAGTTGGTGCACAGGCTAGACCGTGAAACCTCGGGCGTGTTGCTGGTGGCCAAAAAACGCAGCGCACTCACCCGTTTGCAAGACCAGTTCCGCGACCGCGAAACCGGCAAAACCTACCTTGCTTTGGTGCACGGGCAGTGGCCGTCGAACAAAAAAGTCATCGATTTGCCCTTGCAGCGCTATCTGTTGCCCGACGGCGTGGGCGAGGGCGAACGGCGTGTGCGCGTGGCCGCGTTGACCGATGCCGGCGCGCAACGCGCCATCACCTTGGTGCGGGTGGCGCGTTTGGTGGGTGCCTACAGCTTGCTGGAAGTGAC
>JABMMR010000203.1 GCA_013205525.1 Burkholderiales bacterium
ATGTCGGCGATCACGACTTCGCCGCCGGCTTGGCTTAAAAGCCGCGCAGTGCCTTCGCCCAAACCGGACGCGCCGCCGGTCACGATAAATACATTGCCCTTGATTTGCATGAATAGCCTTTCAACACTGTCAATAGATAAGAAGCCAAATTATTATCGCAGTGCCTGCTGGGTGACAATCAGCGCATGAACCCATTGAATGCTTTAACACGCCGCTTTTGCCAACTTGGGTTGGCTGGACTGCTGATGGCCTTGGCCGCTTGCACCACCGTCAAACCTCCTGAGGTGGTGACGCCTGCCGAGACGCCCCCAGCGCCTGTCGCCCGAAAAATTCCCAAGCTTGGCTTGGCTTTGGGCGGGGGGGCGGCGCGGGGATTTGCCCATATTGGGGTGATTCAGGTCTTGGAAGAAAACGGCATCAAGCCCGATTTGGTGGTGGGTACTTCTGCGGGCAGTTTGGTGGCAGCTTTTTACGCGACGGGCAAGACAGGTGCGCAGTTGCAGTGGCTGGCCGACAGCATGGACGAGTCGCAACTCACCGACTGGAGCGTGCCCTTCATGAGTCGCGGCATGCTGCGTGGCGAGGCGCTGGGGCGTTACGTCAATTCACAGCTCAATGGCGCCAAGATTGAGGATTTGAAGATGGCGCTGGGCATTGTGGCCACTGATTTGCAAACCGGTGACGGCATATTGTTCAGACGCGGCGACATAGCCACTGCGGTGCGCGCCTCCAGCGCGGTGCCCTCGGTGTTTGAGCCTGTACGGATTGGCAACAAAGACTATGTGGATGGCGGATTGGTCTCGCCCGTGCCCGTGCGTTTTGCTCGCCAGATGGGCGCAGACATCATCATTGCCGTGGATATTTCCAGCCGCCCCGAAGACGCCAAGACCACCGATATGCTGAAAGTACTTTTGCAAACCTTCAGCATCATGGGTAAAAGCATCAGCCAGCTGGAGTTGGTACAAGCCGAGGTGGTGGTGCGCCCCGTCATGCCCGATGTGGGCAGTGCCGAATTTGCCGCACGCAAGAAAAGCATTGAAGCCGGACGCGCAGCCATGAAGCTTGCGCTGCCGGCCCTCAAAGCGGCGCTGGCCAAATAAAAAAGCCCGTCTTTAGGACGGGCTCTTCCTCAGCTTGAGAACCTAGGTTCTGGCAACAGATTAGCGCTTGCGTGCAGCGGCTTTGGTCACAGGTGCAACGGTTGAAGCAGCCATGGCGTGCATGTTGGACTCAGCAGCTTCGGTGGCTTGCTTGACAGCTTTTTGAACGCTTTCGATGGCGGTTTGGCTGGCAGCAATAGCGCTTTTCATCATGGCAACCGCGGTTTCTGAACCGGCAGGTGCGTTTTTCACAGCAGAGTCAACCAAATTGGTGACGGTATGTTGAACTTCAGACGCTTTTTCTTCCATGGCTTGGGTGAATTCGCCGCCGGTGCTGGAGGCGATTTCATACATGTGGCGGCTGAAAGAAACGGCTTTCTCGCTTAAGGGTTGGAGGTAGCCGGCTTGCAGGGCCATCAGTTCTTGCATGTCTTTGACGCTCATCAGGGCGTGGGCGTGGTTTTGGGTGTCAGACAAAGCAGCTTTGGCAGCGGCCATATTGAGTTCAACCAATTTTTCAATACCGGCGAAAGCTTTGTGGCTCAGGCCGAAAAGGGTGTCGATGCTGGCTTTGTTGGCGGCAATCATTTGTTCTGCGGTCATCATGGTGTTTTCCTTTGAAGAAGTTAAAAATGGGAACCTGTTCACTGCGTTTTAATTTTGTTGCGGCGCAGCATGATACGAAGTATAGGGTTAATACTGGTCAAATCAAGCGGTATTTGTTGCGACGCAGCAAATTAGGTAGATTTTTCTAAATCCTTTTGATTTATGTCAATTCCAGTCAATTCAGGCCTTTTGGCTTCTTTGCCCGCACAATCTGGCGCAGATGAAGCTTTTCTACGCCGCTACCCATATCCAAACTTTGCCAGCGGGCCACCGCTTCCCTATGGGTAAATACGAGCTGCTGCGACGGCGTTTGGCGGCTGAAATGCCCCCATTGACGCTGCATTTGGCCGATCCGGCCAGCGAGGGTGAGTTGGCGCTGGTTCACACACCCTTATATGTAGAGGCGGTGTTCAAAGGCAGTCTGCCACCCGCCGCGCAACGAGAAATCGGTTTTCCTTGGTCTGAGGGCATGGTCGAGCGGGCGCGGCGCTCGGTGGGTGCCACAGTCATGGCGGCACGAACCGCATTCCAAGAGGGGGTTGCTGCAAATTTGGCGGGCGGCACCCACCATGCTTATGCCGACAAAGGTGGTGGGTTTTGCGTCTTCAACGATGTGGCGGTGGCGGCGCGTTTGATGCAAGCCGAGTGGGCGCGCCATCAGCGGCGAGTCTTGCAGGTGGCGGTGATTGATTTGGATGTGCACCAAGGCAACGGCACAGCGCATATTTTTCGCGATGACCCGTCTGTGTTCACCTTGTCTATGCACGGCGCAAAAAACTTTCCGTTTCGCAAAGAGGCCAGCGATATCGACATTGAGTTACCTGACGGCTGCACCGACGCCTCATATTCAGAGGCTTTAGACAGGGCGTTGCTTGAACTGCAAGAGCGCTGCGCGCCGGATTTGATTTTTTACCTCGCAGGTGCTGACCCCCACGAGGGCGACCGATTGGGGCGACTGCACCTGAGCTTTGAAGGACTGCAACAGCGCGACCAGTGTGTGCTGGCTTGGGCGCTAAAGCGGCGTATTCCGCTGGCCATGGCCATGGCGGGAGGTTATGGCCGGCAGATCGAAGACACGGTGCAGGTGCAGATAAATACCTTCGCCCAAGCGCTGCAGGCTTGGCAAGGCTGGCAAAATCACGTGATATGACTGCTTCCACACCTGCTCGCGCACAAGCCCAGACTCGCGAGATTTACAAAACCTTTCGCCGCATCACCACACGTTGGCTGGACAACGATGCTTACGGGCATGTCAACAATGTTGTTTACTACCACTGGTTCGACACGGTGGTGAATGCGCATTTGATCGAACACGGTGTGCTAGATATCCAACACGGCCAAACCATAGGTTTGGTGGTGGAAACGCATTGCAATTATTTTTCCTCGCTGGCATTTCCACAAAATGTGGATGCGGGCTTGCGCGTCACACGCATAGGCGCGTCCAGCGTGCGTTACGAAGTAGGCTTGTTCGCTGAAGGGGAGGCGCTTAGCGCAGCCCACGGGCATTTTGTCCATGTGTATGTGGACAGCCAAACCCGCCGCCCCGTCAGCGCTTTGCCCGCGCCTTTGTTACAAGTTTTACAGGACCTCGCATGACATCCGCCCTGAATGCCGTTGACCAAGCTATCACCAGTCGTATGTCTGCGCGTGCCTTCACCACCCAACCCGTGCCACGCGAGGTGTTGACGCACTTGCTCGAGTTGGCCGCCCGTGCGCCCTCGGGCACCAACACCCAGCCGTGGAAGGTGTATGTGTTGCAAGGCCAAAGCCGCGACAGCTTGGTGCAGAAGGTGTGCGCTGCCCACGACGAGATTCGCGCCAACCCCGACATGGCTGCCGAGTACCGCGAGCCCTACGACTATTACCCCGAAAAATGGGTCAGCCCCTTCATCGATCGACGCCGCGAAAACGGCTGGAGTTTGTACGGATTGCTAGGTATTGCCAAGGGCGAGAAAGACAAGATGCATGCCCAGCACCAGCGCAACTATCGCTTCTTCGATGCGCCTGTGGGCCTGATGTTCACCTTGGACCGTGTCATGGGGCGCGGCTCTTTGGTGGACTACGGCATGTTTTTGCAAACCTTGATGCTGGCGGCCCGAGGTCATGGCTTGCACACCTGCCCGCAAGCGGCGTGGAATGGTTTTGCCAAGATCATCTTGCCGCACATGGGCGCGACTGACAACGAGATGCTGGTGTGCGGCATGGCGCTGGGTTATGCCGATGAAGCCGAGGTCGTCAACACCTTCCACACCCCGCGTGAGAGCGTGGCCTCTTTCACCACTTGGCTGGAGTAAACATTCCATGGTCATCACCAGTTTGCTCGACACCGATTTGTACAAATTCACCATGATGCAGGCGGTGCTGCATCAGTTCCCTGGCGCGCAGGTCAGCTACAAATTTAAATGCCGCACGCCCAGCGTGAAGCTCGCGCCCTATGTGGACGAAATTCGCGCTGAAATTCGCTCGCTGTGCAAGCTGCAATTCACCGAGCAAGAACTGGCTTGGATGCAGGCTATGCGTTTCATCAAAAGTGATTTTGTAGATTTTTTGGGCTTGTTTCGCTTGAACGAAAAGTACATAGACATCATTGCTCTGCCCAATGGCGAAATAGATATTGACATACATGGCCCTTGGCTGCACACCATTTTGTTTGAGATACCGGTGCTGGCCATCGTCAACGAGGTGTATTTTCGCAATACCCAACCCGTGCCCGATGTCGTTGAAGGTCGCCAGCGCTTAGACACCAAAATCGCGCAGTTGCAAGAGGCTGATTTGGGCGACCTGAAAATTGCCGACTACGGTACCCGCAGGCGTTTTTCCAAAGCATGGCACGAAGAGGTGTTGCGGGTGTTGACCTCGCGTTTGGGCATCGGTGCCAACGGGCGCTTTGCGGGTACCAGCAACGCGCTGTTTGCCATGAAGCTGGGCCTCACACCCTTGGGCACCATGGCGCATGAGTACTTGCAAGCCTGCCAAGCCTTGGGGCCGCGTTTGCGCGACAGCCAAGTGTTTGGCTTTGAGACTTGGGCGCGTGAATACCGTGGCGACTTGGGCATTGCCTTGAGTGATGTGTACGGCATCGAGCCCTTTTTGCGCGATTTCGATATGTATTTCTGCAAGCTCTTTGATGGCGCTCGACACGACAGCGGCGACCCCTTCACATGGGGCGAACGCATGATTGAGCATTACAAAAACAACCGCGTGGACCCACTCACCAAAATTTTGATTTTTAGCGATGGACTCACTGTGCCGCGCACCATCGAGCTGTACCAACGCTTTCGCGGGCGCTGTCAACTGGCCTTTGGTATTGGCACCAACCTCACCAACGACCTGGGTTACGAGCCGCTGCAAATCGTCATCAAGATGGTGGAGTGCAACGGTCAGCCTGTCGCCAAGCTCTCCGACACGCCGGCCAAAAACATGTGCGAGGATACCAATTACTTGGCCTATTTGCGTCAAGTTTTTGATATTGACCAACCAACCGCTTAAGCCATGGCTTACATCCGTTTAGTGTTACTTTTTGTGGCGGCTTTTGCGCTGAATGCTTTCGCGCCCGAGGCACTGGCACATCTGCAAAGTTTGGGCGGCACCGAAGCCACCTTGGCTGCCAGTCTGTGGTGCTTGGGGTTGCTCATGGTGTTTGGCTGGTTGGCCAGCAAGGCATCCCTTGGCACGGTGTTTCCCAGCTTTACTTTGCAGTTGTTACTGGGCATTGTGTTGCACGATGCGCTGGCACCCTTGTCCGCACAACTGGCTTTGGCGGTGGTGGTGTGTACTGCGCTGGCGGCCATCATTTTGAAGTCGGGTGGCGATGAGATAGACCGCCGGCAGTTCGCCAAAATTGCTTATCCCACGCTGATGATTGCGGTGGCGGGCTACTTAATTACCTTCTTTGTGATGTTTGCCTTGCTGATGTGGCTGGGGCTGGACAGCAAAACCGCTGCCTTGTTATCGGCCATCATTGGCTCTACCGATCCCGCAGCGCTCATACCTACATTGAAAAATGTGCGCTTCTTGCAAAAGTACCAACGCGTGGTGGATATTTCTGTCGCCGAAAGCGCCTTGAACGACGCCGTGGGCGCCATCTTCACCGCTGCCGTGGCGGCCATGGTGATAGCCCAAGTGCCTATGGGGGACTTAAGCAGCTTGGCTCAAGGTTTGTTCAGTCCCGACAATCTGCAGCAACTGGCCAAGCAATTTGCCTTTGGCACCTTGGCGGGTTTGGTGGGGTGGGGTGCCATGGCGTGGCTAGAGCGCTACCGCAAAGCAGAGCATCCGTTTCAAGCGACGTTTGATTTCGCGCTGGTGGTGGCCATCCCACTGCTGACGTTTTTGCTGGCGCAAGCCCTGCACGGCAATGGTTTTTTGGCTGCTTTTGTGGCTGGCTTGTTGGCCAACTTCAACCGCAACGCAAAGCATTTCCACCACTTGATTGAGCAGACCGAGGCGCAAATAGAAAGCATTGCCAAGCCCGTTATCTTCATGATGGTGGGGCCGTTTGTGTCTTTGCCTATGTTGATGGACACCGCGCTCATGGGCTTGCTGGTGTCTTTGTTGTTCATTCTGGTGGCGAGGCCTTTGGCCGTGTTTGTGTCTTTGTTGCCCACTGGTATTTCTTTCAAAGAAAAATTATTTCTTTGTGTCGTGCGTGAAACCGGCGTCATCCCTGTGGTGTTGGCCGTTATCACGGTGGCGCAGTTTTCCGACCTTCAGGGCTTGATGCCCTTGACCGCCTGGGTGGTCATTTGGACACTCACCTTGTTGCCCGCCATCACGCCTTGGTGGTCGCGTCGCTTAAATATGGTGCAAACATGAGTACCGACAACTGGATGGTCGCGGCTGTCGTCGTGGGCGCTTTGCTGATCATGGCGATCTTTAGGCGCTATGCAGGTAAAGCCACTACCCAAGAAGACCCTTTGCTTAAACTTGATGACAAGCTCGAGCGCTTAGAGCGTGAATTGCGCTACGCGATCAGCGAGTCTTCGCGCACCGATCGCCAAGAGTTATCGCAAAACATGGCGCAGTTGCAGCAAACCCTCACCGAGCAACTCGCCCTCATTCAAACCACTTTGAACACGCAACTGCTGGCCTTGGGCGAGGGCAATGCGCGGCGCATGGGCGAGGTGCGCGACACCTTAGATAAGCA
>JABMMR010000204.1 GCA_013205525.1 Burkholderiales bacterium
AATGCGCTAAAGCCAACTGTCCGTAAATGCTGTGAACCGCCGCGGTTTGCAAAGCCTGCTCAAAGCGCAGGGGCGGCAACAACCCTATCAAGCGTTGCGCCAACATGGATTTGCCCGCCCCAGGCGGGCCCACCAAGAGCAAGCTGTGCGCACCAGCGGCAGCGATTTCTAGGGCGCGCTTCACACCCGCCTGCCCTTTGATGTCTTGCAAGTCACCTGCCGCCTGCTGGTTGGTCTGTGGCAGCGCAGTTTGTACTTGCAAGGGCTGCCAAGCGGCGGGCACGGGCCCCTCGGGGGCCAAAGCCAGCACCAAGTCATGTAGCTGGATTAAACAATAGACCCGCGAGCCTGGCACCAAGGCCGCCTCTTGGGCACTGCCCGCAGGCAAGACCAGCGCCACCGTCTGACCCTCGTGGTGCGCGGCTTGCGCCATGGCCAATGCACCACGCACAGGCCTGAGCGCACCCGAGAGGGATAACTCGCCGGCAAACTCGTAGCCCGACAAAGCCTCTACAGGCAACACTCTGCTGGCGGCCAAGATGCCCACCGCGATAGGCAAATCGAAGCGGCCCGATTCTTTGGGCAAGTCGGCGGGTGCCAAGTTGACCGTGATGCGCTGGTTGCTGGGAAACACCAAGCCGCTGTTGAGAATGGCCGAACGCACCCGCTCGCGGGCTTCGCGCACCTCGGTATCGGCCAAACCGACCAAGCTAAAGCTGGGCAAGCCATTGGCCAAATGCACCTCTACCGTGACACGCGGGGCTTGAAGCCCCCAAACTGCGCGACTGTGCACTGCCGCAAAGCCCATTCATCCCTCCTTGTTTTGGTGCGCGCCCCATATGTGTGCGTGCATGCCGGTTTAATTGCACCAACAAAGTGCTGATTTTGTCTTTCTGGGTCCTGCGCCTTGAACAAACAGCTTCTAGTGTGCTTGGCACAAAGCCTGCTAAGTACCAGTTCCACTGCAAATTTTTCGCAGTTCTACTGAACAGGAGAAAACATGAAATTGATTACGGCCATCATCAAACCGTTCAAGCTCGACGAGGTGCGTGAAGCCTTGTCGGCCATAGGCGTGCAAGGCATCACCGTTACCGAGGTCAAGGGCTTTGGTCGCCAAAAAGGCCACACCGAGTTGTACCGTGGTGCGGAATACGTGGTCGATTTTTTACCCAAAGTGAAGATCGAAGCTGCTGTAGGCGCCGCGCTGGTTGACCGCGCGATTGAAGCGATCGAAACCTCGGCACGCACCGGCAAGATCGGTGACGGCAAGATTTTCGTTACCTCGCTGGAACAAGTCGTGCGTATTCGCACCGGTGAAACCGGCCAAGACGCCATCTAACGCAAAAGACGAGGACAAACATCATGAAAAAATTTATTGTTACTTTAGCCTTAGGTCTGGGTCTGGTCTTTGCCCACGGCGTGAGCTTGGCGCAGGACGCTCCCGCCAAGCCTGTTGCAGAAGCCGTGGCGCCTGCTGCACCCGCTGCAGAGAAACAAGAAGCTGCCGCACCTGCACCTGCTGCTGCGGCTGAAGCCGCTGCACCCGCCGCCGCCCCTGCCTTGGTTCCCAACAAAGGCGACACCGCTTGGATGACCGTTGCCACCGTGTTGGTCATTCTCATGACCATCCCTGGCTTGGCACTTTTTTACGGTGGCTTGGTCCGCGCTAAAAACATGCTGTCGGTACTGATGCAAGTGTTTGTCGTCTCTTCGCTCATTTATGTGCTGTGGGTGTTGTACGGCTACACACTGGCGTTCACCGCAGGCAATCCGTTCTTTGGGTCGTTTGACAAGCTGTTCTTCAAAGGCATCACGGTAGATTCTGTGGCCGCCACCTTTAGCAAAGGCGTGGTCATTCCGGAGTTCACCTTCGCTGCCTTTCAAGCCACCTTTGCGGCCATCACCTGTGCCTTGATCGTCGGTGCTTTCGCTGAGCGCATCAAGTTCTCAGCCGTGTTGTTGTTCTGTGCTTTGTGGTTCACTTTCAGCTACCTGCCTGTGGCACACATGGTGTGGTACTGGGACGGCCCCGACGCCATCAGCGATGCAGCCTCTTTGGAGAAAGTTACCGCTGCGGCGGGCTGGTTGTGGGCCAAAGGCGCACTCGACTTCGCCGGCGGCACGGTGGTGCACATCAATGCAGCGGTGGCTGGCTTGGTGGGTGCCTTCATGGTGGGCAAGCGCATTGGCTACGGCAAAGAATCCATGGCCCCTCACAGCCTGACATTGACCATGGTCGGTGCTGCGCTGTTGTGGGTGGGCTGGTTTGGTTTCAATGCCGGTTCGAACTTGGAAGCCAATGGTTTGACTGCGCTGGCTTTTGTCAACACCTTGGTGGCGACTGCTGCTGCCACCTTGGCTTGGATTGCGGGTGAAGCAATTGCCAAAGGCAAAGCATCGATGCTGGGTGCAGCTTCGGGTGCAGTGGCTGGTTTGGTGGCCATCACACCGGCTTGTGGATTTGTCGGTCCCATGGGTGCCATCGTCATCGGTTTGGTTGCCGGCATTCTGTGTCTGTGGGGCGTGAATGGCTTGAAGCGCATGTTGGGCGCGGATGACACCTTGGACGTGTTCGGCGTGCATGGCGTGGGCAGTATCGTTGGCGCTTTGTTGACCGGCGTGTTTGCCTC
>JABMMR010000205.1 GCA_013205525.1 Burkholderiales bacterium
GAGGCGCAGCGCATCCGTTTGGCTTCTCAAATTGGCTCGGGTTTGACCGGCGTGATGTATGTGCTGGACGAGCCCAGCATCGGTTTGCACCAGCGTGACAACGACCGCTTGATAGACACCTTGAAACACCTGCGCGACATCGGCAACAGCGTGTTGGTGGTCGAGCACGACGAGGACATGATTCGCGCCAGCGACCATTGCATCGACATGGGGCCAGGCGCTGGCGTGCACGGCGGGCGGGTGATGGCCCAAGGCACGGCCGCTGAAATAGAGGCCAACCCGAACTCGCTGACGGGTCGCTATATGTCGGGCGCTTTGCACATTGCCGTGCCTGCCAAGCGTCGCCCATGGCTGCAGCAGCATAGCCGCACGGTGACGGCTTCAGCGCCTGCCACCAATGTGTTTGGCAGTTTGCCACCCAGCGTGCTGCACAGCTCGGCCAAGCAGTCCATCACCATCGTGGGTGCGAGCGGCCACAATTTGCAACAAGTCACTGCCGAGTTTCCTATTGGCTTGTTCACCTGCGTGACCGGCGTTTCGGGCTCGGGCAAATCCACCTTGGTCAACGACACCTTGTATGCGGCAGCGGCCAAGCAAATCCACCGCGCCCATGAAGAACCGGCGGCGCACCAAGACATCTTGGGTTTGTACAACGTCGATAAAGTGATCAATGTCGATCAGTCACCGATTGGACGTACCCCGCGCTCCAACCCCGCTACCTACACCGGCTTGTTCACGCCATTGCGCGAATTGCTCGCCGAAGTGCCCATGGCGCGAGAACGCGGCTATGGTGCGGGACGCTTTTCATTCAATGTGGCGGGTGGTCGTTGCGAGGCCTGCCAAGGCGACGGCATGGTGAAAGTGGAAATGCACTTTTTGCCGGATGTTTATGTGCCTTGCGATGTTTGCCATGGACAACGCTATAACCGCGAGACTTTGGAGGTGCTTTACAAAGGCCACAACATCGCGCAGATTTTGCACATGACGGTGGAAGACGCTTTGGCGTTTTTGGGCGCGGTGCCGGCTTTGGCGCGCAAGCTGCAAACCTTGATGGACGTGGGTTTGGGCTATATCCGCTTGGGCCAAGCGGCCACCACCTTGTCGGGCGGTGAGGCGCAGCGGGTGAAATTGGCGCTGGAGTTGTCCAAGCGCGACACGGGTCGCACGCTTTACATCTTGGATGAGCCCACCACCGGCCTGCACTTTGCTGATATTGATTTGCTGCTCAAAGTCTTGCACCAGTTGGTCGATGCTGGCAACACCATCGTCGTGATTGAGCACAATATGGATGTGATCAAAACCGCCGATTGGGTGATAGACATGGGGCCTGAAGGCGGCAGCGGCGGTGGCCAGGTGGTGGCTGCCGGCACACCCGAAGACGTGGCCGCCAACCCGCACAGCATGACTGGGCGATATTTAAAGCGCTTGCTCGCTAAGCTCTAGAGCCTCTTGGGATAGAGTCAGCTTTGCAGCCTGTGCCATCGCAAAAGCCAGCTCATCAAAAATCTTCATTGCAGAGGCGGTGGGAACCAAAAACTTGGTGCGCCGGTTACCCGCGTCGTAAGTCAGTTCGATCATGCCGGCATCAAGTAAATCATTGATTTTTCTATGGTTTTTCGCGGGTGAGCCAATACGACGCATCTGCATGGCTTGCGACACATTCAAGGGCGCTCCATTTTGCTTGGCAACGATCACGGCCATCAACAGAGACTTAGCATCGTTGTCAGGCAACACTGGATAGTGCGTTTCTTCGATCCTGCTCATGCTCTCGAAAAAATTGGCAAGACACTCTCTTTTTTTCATAACTTTTCGCTTTTAGGAACACAAACAATACAATAAAAAAAAAATAGTGTATTAACCTGTCATAGACATACAATTTTTCTGATAAAAGTCATTAAAAAACTAAGGCTATAGAAAAGAGTTTGTTTATCAAGCAGCTCAGTGGATGGGCTGCAACTGTAAACGCAGGGCCTGTGCCGCAAGCCTTGCCGCGTCTGCAAAATCGGGGCCTTGGGAGGCATACAAGAGCGCCCGTGAGGCATTCACGATGATGGGGCTGTTCACCCGCCAGCCAGCTTTGACCGTGGCTTGGGCGTCGCCGCCTTGTGTGCCCACGCCTGGGATCAGCAAAGGCAGGTTGGGCGCAATTTCACGCACCCGCGCGATTTCTTCGGGGTAGGTGGCACCCACCACCAAGCCCAGTTGGCCATTGAGATTCCAAGGCCCTTGCGCCAATTGCGCGATGTGTTCAAACAAACGCGGCTGGCCTGGCAGGTCGGCCAAGCGCTGGTTTTGTAAATCGTCCCCGCCAGGGTTGGAGGTACGGCAGAGTAAAAAAGCACCTTTGCCGTGGTATTTCAAATAGGGGGCGAGTGAATCGAAACCCATGAAAGGCGACAAAGTCACGGCATCTGCGCCATAGCGCTCGAACGCTTCAATCGCATACTGCTCGGCGGTGCTGCCAATGTCGCCACGCTTGGCGTCCAAAATAACCGGTACATGGGGGGCGGTTCGGCGCATATGGGCAACCAGCCGCTCGAGCTGCGCCTCAGCGCGGTGCGCGGCAAAGTAGGCAATTTGGGGCTTGAAGGCGCACACCAAGTCGTGGGTGGCGTCGACGATGGCTGCACAAAAATCGTAAATATGCGCCGCATCTTTCCCTAGGCTGGAGGGAAATTTGCGCGGCTCAGGGTCGAGTCCGACGCACAGCAAAGATTGCTGCGCAAGGCTTGCGTGGGCGAGCTGTTCCAAAAAAGTCATGGCCCCATTGTAGAAACTGTGCAGGCGTTAGCATGAAGACATGTCTAAACTTTCTCGCCAACACCTGCTGATGCTGGTTTTCCTCACCCTGGTGTGGGGCAGCAACTGGCCGGTGATGAAGATGGGCGTGAGCGGCTACCCGCCCTTGACCTTTCGCACATGGTGCCTGCTTTTTGGTTGGCCGGTGATTGGTTTGGTGTTGTGGCGCATGAAAGTGCCGTTTTATGTGCCCAAAACCCAATGGCGCGAGGTGTTGAGCTTGGCATTTTTCAATATGTTCATGTGGTACGGCTTGGTCATCGTCGCCTTGGCCTCGCTTTCCAGTGGTCGCGCCGCCATCTTGGGTTACACCATGCCGATTTTTTCAGCGCTGTGGGGCGTGCTCTTGTTTCACACACCCCTCAGACTGCGCGGGTGGCTGGGCGTGGCCAGTGCAGCGCTGGCCGCCCTGTTGCTCTTGTGGCATGAGGTCAGCGCCTTGAGCGGTCACCCCTTGGGCGTGTTGCTGATGTTGCTGGCCGCCGCCTCATGGGGATACGGCACCCAGCGCATGCGCCACACCACGGCGACGGTGGCGACGCTCACGCTGGCGTTTTGGATGACCGGCTTGACCACCTTGGTGATGTGCGTGCTGTCGTGGGTGTTCGAACCCACGCCCTGGGCCATGCCCAGTGAGCGGGTCTGGTGGGCGATTGCCTATAACGCGGTGTGCGTGTTTGGTTTTGCACAGCCGGCTTGGTTGATTCTGGCGCGCAATTTACCCCCACTGGCCTCCACCCTGAGCGTGATGTTCATCCCCGTGCTCGGCGCGTTCAGCGGCGCGTGGTGGTTGGGTGAACAACTGCATTGGCAAGACATGCTGGCCGTTCTGCTGATTGTGTTGGCGATTGCCTCGGTGTTATGGCCGGCGCGTGAGGCTGTGCGCCAAGCATAAATCGTCCCAGGCCTTGGCCTTGTCTTTGGGCGCGTGCAGCAGCGACTTGGGGTGGTAAGTCACCACCAGCGGCGTATCTGCAAAGCGATGCACCTGAGAACGCAGTTTGCCCAGCGGCAAAGCCGCGGCCTCAACGGAGGTAGCCGACAACACACTTTGCACCGCCCAGCGGCCCATGGCCACAATCACTTGGGGTTTAAGCAACTTCACTTGGAGCTCAAGATAGCTTCGGCAGGGTTGCAACTCTTCGGGCAGCGGATTGCGTGTTTCTGGCACCCGGCATTTGAGCACCGGAGCTAAGGTTACATGTGCGTGCGCGCTGGCGGCTTGGCGCGACAAGCCCAGTGCTTGCAGCATGCCTTGCAGCAACTCACCCTCAGCATGCAAAAACAACTCGCCGGCGCTCTCTTCTTCTGCGCTGGGTGGGTCGGTGATGATCAGCCAATCGGTGCGTGCAGGCGTGGCCAAGGGGTTACCGAAGGCAAACATGCTGCGTTGACGCGTTCCGCACAAGCCGCAGGCTTGGCAGCTGGCAGCAGCTTGTTGCAAAGCGGGCCAATCCATGTCGGCCAGTCCTGCAGGCAGGGCTTTGAGCAACACACTTTGCGCTACAGGGGCTGCAGCCGCAGTGGGGGGGGTGGCAGCGGGCATCCACACCCGCACACCCATAGCGGCCAACATGGCGCGATGACGGGCGTCCAGTGAAAGCGTCATGGCGAAGTCCTCACCACTGCAAGCCCATGATCACTGCGTCTTCGCGTTGGTTCAAAGCCAAGGGATAGTAATTTTTTCGCTCACCTTGGTGCTCAAAGCCCAGCGTTTGGTACAAGGCGATGGCAGCTCGGTTACTGGCGCGAACTTCCAGCCAAATCGCATGCACGCCGCGCTCGCGGGACCAATCAATGAGGGTTTGCAGCATATGGTTGCCCCAGCCGCGACGCTGAAAGCCGGGCGCTACGGTAATGTTGAGCAAATGCAGCTCATCAGCGCCGCGCATGGCCACCAAATAACCGAGCAAATGTTCGTCTTGAAACCATACCGGCATGTGGTAGGCCGAAGCGATGGAGTCAATAAAATTCCCCTGCGTCCAAGGATGCGAGTAGGCGCTTTGTTCCACATGCAATACGCCAGGCAGGTGCAAAGTCGTCATTGCCACGGGTTGTACGCTGGCAAACGCGGGGGCAGAGAAAAAAGGCAGATTCAAGCGCATAGTGGATGCACAGTTTAGGGGGTCTGCACCGGCTTGTGGGCAGCGCGCTCGGCGCTGGTCAAAGCGACCTTGTCACGCACATAAAGCGGCAGCGCATCGGCTGGCGCCACGGCTTCGCCGCGCGCCCAAGCCAACTCAGCTAAATCCAGCAAAGCTGAAGCTTGAGGCCAAGCATCTACTGCCATGCCGCCTTGGTTCAAACAAAATGAAAAAGCCTCGGCATACAGTGCGTGTGCATTGCTGGCCAAAGCAAAACCTTGGTCCCGCCAAGAAGCGGGTATTTTTAAAACATCGGGCTGGCTCAAGCTGGGGGGCAGCAAACAGCGCCAACCCTCAGTGCTGTGTTCATAAGCTGCAACATACACCTGACCCATGCGCGCATCCAGCACGCTCAACACCCTAGGCGAGAGCGAACCAGTGGTTTGTGCCAACAGCGCCAAGCTGTCTATGGGCAGGACGGGCAAATGTGCGCCCAAGGCCAGACCTTGGGCGACCGCGCAGGCGGTGCGCAAGCCGGTGAAGGCGCCGGGGCCGCGACCGAAAGCAATCGCATCTAAGTCAGTCAGTTGCAGTTGTGCACTTGCCAGCAAAGCCATGATGGAGGGGATCAGTGTGGCCGAAGCTTTGGCGCCGCCCTCGCCGGCGTGTTGCCAGCGTTGGCTGCCGTGGCTCAAGGCCACAGACAGGCGATCGGTGCTGCAATCAATGGCCAAGAATTTCATGCGCGTGCAGCAGGAACGGCGGGCATCGCCTTTTGAACGCCAAACAAAATGCCGCCGGTCACCAGCAGCAAACCAAGGATGAGGTATTCATCCAGCGGCTCACCCAGCCACCACACCGCGCCCAGCGCAGACAGGCCGGGCACCAAGGAGGTGATCATGGTCGAGCGCACCGGCCCGTAATAGCGAATCATTTGGGTGAA